>DAOKZN010000125.1:0-6852 GCA_035325625.1 Mesorhizobium sp.
GTTTTGCCGCCAGCCTGGATGCCGACAGCGAAGGCGAGGAAGGGCTTTTCTACACCTGGTCGCGCGAGGAGATCGACACCGCGCTGGGAGAGGACTCGGCCCGCTTCCATCTTTCGTTCACGCTCGACCGTCCGGCGGCGTGGGAAGGAAAGCCGGTCATCCGCCAGACCGACGCGCAGCAGGCCGCCGAACTTGCCGATGAAAATACGGTCGCCACGCTGAAGCAAAAGCTGCTCGCCATGCGCGAAAGCCGCATACGGCCGGGGCCTGACGGCAAGGTGCTGACCGACTGGAACGGGCTGGCTATCGCCGCTCTTGCCGAATGCGGACGCACCTTTTCGCGCCGGGACTGGATCGAGGCGGCGGCCACGGCCTTTCATCATATCGCCTCGGGCGCACGCGACGGCCGGCTCGCCCATTCGATGCTCGACGGACAGAAGCTGTTTCCGGCGCTTTCCAGCGACTATGCCGCCTTCGCCAATGCGGCGATTTCGCTGCACGAGGCGACCGGGGATCCAGCCTATGCCGCCAAAGCCCGGCACTATCTCGACCAGCTCGACCGCTGGCACGCGGACGCCACCGGCGAAAGCCATTACCTGACCGCGTCCGATGCCGCAGACGTGCCCATCCGCATCCGCGGCGACGTGGACGAGGCCATTCCCTCCGCCATGGCACAGATCGTGGAGGCGTTCGTGCGGCTCGCCACGCTCACCGGCGACGGGCAATTGCAGCAAAGGGCATGGGCGGTTGCCGAGCATGCCGCCGGTCGCGCCGCCCATCAGCCCTACGGCCAGGCGGGGATCGTCAATTCCTGCGCGCTCGCTTTGCAGCCGATGAAACTGCTGGTGATCGACGACGCCGAGGCTCCAAGCCTCGTTCCGGTAGCGAATCGAAATCCCGACCCGCGACGCGTGGATATTTTTGTCCCGGTGGGTACGGCAGCGGATCCGTCTTTGCTGCCGGGCGGCACCTTGCCGCGAACCGACCGGCCCGGCGCCTATCTGTGCACGGGCCAGACCTGCCTGCCGCCGATCGCCGACCCTGTGGAACTGGAAGAAAAGCTCCGCCCCGGTCAGGACTGACCGAGACACCACCTGCCGCCTTCACAGCCCGAACGACGACAGGCGAACTGCCGCCGTTTCAGACGATCCAAAACGCGCCGGCCGAACGGTCAGGTGTTCATGGAATCGAAGAAGTCGGCGTTGGTCTTGGTCTGCTTCAGCTTGTCGATGAGGAACTCGATCGCGTCCGTGGTGCCCATCGGCGCCAGGATGCGGCGCAGCACGAAGATCTTCTGCAGGTCGGAGCGCGGCACCAGCAGGTCCTCCTTGCGGGTGCCGGACTTGAGGATGTCCATGGCCGGATAGATGCGCTTGTCCGCCACCTTGCGGTCGAGCACGATCTCGGAGTTGCCGGTACCCTTGAACTCCTCGAAGATAACCTCGTCCATGCGGCTGCCGGTGTCGATCAGCGCCGTGGCGATGATGGTCAGCGAGCCGCCTTCCTCGATGTTGCGCGCGGCGCCGAAGAAGCGCTTCGGCCGCTGCAGGGCGTTGGCGTCGACGCCGCCGGTCAGCACCTTGCCGGAAGACGGCACCACGGTGTTGTAGGCGCGGCCGAGGCGGGTGATGGAATCGAGCAGGATGACCACGTCGCGGCCGTGCTCGACCAGGCGCTTGGCCTTCTCGATCACCATCTCGGCCACCTGCACGTGGCGGGCGGCCGGTTCGTCGAAGGTGGACGAAACCACCTCGCCCTTCACCGAGCGCTGCATGTCGGTCACTTCCTCGGGCCGCTCGTCGATCAAGAGCACGATGAGGTAGCATTCGGGATGGTTGGCGGTGATCGAATGGGCGATGTTCTGCAGCAGCACCGTCTTGCCGGTGCGCGGCGGTGCCACGATCAGCCCGCGCTGGCCCTTGCCCAGCGGCGCCACCAGGTCGATGACGCGCGCCGACAGGTCCTTGGTCGGCGTCTCGGTCTCCATCTTCAGCCGCTCGTTCGGATAGAGCGGCGTCAGATTGTCGAAATGAATCTTGTGCCGGATCTTTTCCGGGTCGTCGAAATTGATGGTGTTGACCTTGAGCAGCGCGAAATAGCGCTCGCCCTCCTTCGGGCTACGGATCGGCCCTTCAACCGTGTCGCCGGTCTTGAGCGAGAAGCGCCGGATCTGCGAGGGCGAGATGTAGATGTCGTCCGGTCCCGGCAGGTAATTGGCGTTGGCCGAGCGCAGGAAGCCGAAGCCGTCCTGCAGCACTTCCACCACGCCGTCGCCGATGATCTCCACGTCCTGGGCCGCCAGCTTCTTCAGGATCGCGAACATCAACTCCTGCTTGCGCATCACGCTGGCGTTCTCGACCTCGAGCGATTCGGCGAACGCGATCAGGTCGGTCGGCTTCTTGTTCTTGAATTCCTGGAGTTTCATTTCCTGCATGGATAGACTCTGAGATCCGCTGGGGGAGAAGGTTCGGCGGTATGCGACGAATGCCGAGCGCGGCCGGTAGCTTGTAGCTCGAAACGGCGGCACATGACGGGAAGGAAGACCTGTCTTTTATCTTCGCTCCCGATAAAGAGCAAGCCGCCTTTTGCCGGGTCCGGCCGCCGACTGCCGCTCGGGGATCAGGGTCGATCCTAGAACGGCTTCACGATCACCAGCATGACGATGACGATCATCAGTAATGTGGGGACCTCGTTGACGATCCGCCAGTGGCGCGCCGGCTTTTCGTTGCGGTCCTCGGCGAATTTCCGCACGGCGGCGGAAAGATAACCGTGCACGCCCGACATCGCCACGACCAGGGCGATCTTGGCGTGCAGCCAGCCGCCCGAAAAGCCGAAGACCTTCCAGGCCAACCACAGGCCGAAGGTCCAGGTCACGATCATCGCCGGGTTGATGATGCCGCGCAGCAGGCGCCGCTCCATCACCTTGAACGTCTCGGACTGGACGGAACCTTTCTCGGCATCGGCATGGTAGACGAACAGGCGCGGCAGATAGAGCATGCCGGCCATCCAGGAAATCACCGCGATCACATGGATCGCCTTGGCCCAGGGGTAGAAGCCGGCCGGCGCCAGCCAGAACAGCAGGGCCGCCAGCACCAGGAAGATCGCGATCGCGACGACCGCCCGCTTCAGCGCATTCGTGCCGCTTTCCCGCGTCGCCGCCGTCATCCCCGTCCGCTCCTCACCTGCCTCACCATCGCCTCGACATGCGCGATCGGAGTCTCCGGCGTGATGCCATGGCCCAGATTGAAGATCAGCGGACCGCCCCCGAGCGCCCGCAGGATCGCGTCCACGCCTTCGCCCAGTGCCCGGCCGCCAGCCACCAGCCTCAGCGGGTCCAGATTGCCCTGCACGGCCCCGCCGCGCTGCAGCTCGCGCGCCGCGGTCAACGGAACCGTCCAGTCGAGGCCCAGACCCTGGATTCCGGTCCTGTCCCGATAGCGGCCGTAGTTCGAGCCGGCGCCCTTGGGAAAGCCGATCACCGGCACGTCCGGATAGGCCGCCCGCACCTGCCGCACGATCTCGGCCGCCGGCTTGACGCAGAACGCCTCGAAGCAAGCCTCGTCGAGCACGCCCGACCATGAATCGAAGATCTGCACCGCATCGGCCCCGGCCTCGATCTGGCGGACGAGATATTCCGCCGAGCGGTCGGCCAGCACCTTCAGCAGCCGGCCGAAGGCCTCCGGTTCGCGGTAGGCGAACAGCCGCGCCGGCGCCTGGTCCGGCGTGCCGTGGCCCGCGATCATGTAGGTGGCCACCGTCCAGGGCGCGCCGCAGAAGCCGATCAGCGTCGTTTCCTCCGGCAGCTTCTTCCGCAGCCTGCGCACCGTCTCGTAGACCGGAGCCAGATTCACGTGAAACGCCTGCGGGTCGAAATCGGCGAGTCCGGCGACTTCCGCAGCCGCGATCGGTGTCAGCAGCGGCCCGCGGCCTTCCTCGAAGGCAAGGTCCCGCCCCAGCGCATGCGGCACCACGAGAATGTCGGAGAACAGGATCGAGGCGTCGAAGCCGAAACGCTCGATCGGCTGCAGGGTCACTTCCACCGCATGGTCCGGGCTGTAGCACAGGTCGAGGAAGCTGCCGGCCTGTTTGCGCGTCTCCCGGTACTCCGGCAGGTAGCGCCCCGCCTGGCGCATCATCCAGAGCGGCGGCGGAAACACCGTCTCGCCTCTCAGCACGTTCAGCACGATCCGCTTTCCGGTCATGTCCTCGCCTTCGCAGTCCTCTCTTTTAAATCAAATAGGAATTTATAAAGAGTCTTCTGATTCTATGACTCTGTTTGAATCGGGAATGCTCGGCTGTCCATCTCCGCGGCGTCGGGCGCCGGCCGTCATAATGTCGCGTCCTTTCCTCTCCCGAAAGGAAAACTCCAGGGGAAACCCCGATTCACGCATGTGAATCAGCAGCTTGGAGGCTTCACGCGTTTTCGGTCGCTGTGGATGGCCGCATGCGTCCTGCCGCTGCCCACGATCTTGTCCCCAG
The DNA here is from genome assembly GCA_035325625.1 of Mesorhizobium sp. Classification (GTDB taxonomy): domain Bacteria; phylum Pseudomonadota; class Alphaproteobacteria; order Rhizobiales; family Rhizobiaceae; genus Mesorhizobium. Next base: position 4,480 of record DAOKZN010000125.1, read on the forward strand.
CCGCTGGAAAACTTCTACAGCATCCCGAATTGTGGACAAGGCGGCATCTGATACAGTCGCGGCCGGCCGGGCCGCTTCTTCGTCCCCGCTTGTCCACACGAGCCCACAGGCAGCGAAGAATCCCGTGAACAAACCCCAGAGCTTCTTCCATCTGCATCTGATCTCGGATGCGACCGGCGAAACCCTGCTGGCGGCCGGCCGCGCGGCTTCCGCGCAATACAAGGATGCGCGCGCCATCGAGCACATCTATCCGCTGATCCGAACCGAAAGGCAGCTGATGAAGGTGTTCGACGACATCGAGGAGGAGCCGGGCATCATCCTCTATACGGTGGTGGATCAGACGCTGGCGCGGCGCATCGACGAGCGCTGCGCCTCCATGGGCCTGCCCTGCGTTTCGGTGCTGGAGCCGGTTCTGGCCGTTTTCCAGTCCTATCTGGGCGCGCCCGCCGGCCGCCGCGTCGGTGCCCAGCATGTGCTCGACGCCGAGTATTTCCGCCGCATCGACGCGCTCAACTTCACCATGGAGCACGATGACGGACAGCTTCCCGCCGACATGGACGAGGCCGACATCGTCCTGATCGGCATTTCCCGCACTTCCAAGACGCCAACGAGCATCTATCTGGCCAATCGCGGCATCAAGACCGCCAACATCCCCATCGTGCTCGGCGTGCCCATGCCCGAAAGCCTCATTGCAGCGAACAAGCCGCTGATCGTAGGGTTGGTCGCCACCGCCGAGCGCATTTCGCAGGTGCGCCAGAACCGCGTTCTCGGCAGCACCGCGGGCTACGATTCGGCCGGTTATGTGGACCGCGCGACGATCTCGGAGGAACTGGCCTATGCCCGCCAGATCTGCACCCGGCACGGCTGGCCGATGATCGACGTCAGCCGCCGCTCGATCGAGGAGACGGCCGCGGCCATCGTTGCCCTGCGCAACAAGTCGCGATAGAGCATGGCCTGAAAGGTCCCTGGCGTCTTTCGAACAAGATCATGCTTCGACGGCGAGATTGAGCGCAACCGGAAGACGGGGAACATGGTTTTGCGCCGAGGTCGCGCCGCGACCGTCAGGCCCGTAGGAAAGGACCGTTGGCCATGGCCGAAAAACTCGTCCTCGCTTCCGCAAGCCCGTTCCGCAAAGCGATGCTGGTCAATGCCGGCCTCGACGTCGAGGCAGTGCCGGCCGAGCTCGACGAGCGGGCGCTGGAAGCACCGCTTGGAGAAAGCGGCGCCTCGCCGGAGGATGTCGCCCTGATCCTGGCGGAAGCCAAGGCCGTGGAAGTCAGCCAGCGCCGGCCGGGTGCGCTCGTGCTGGGATGCGACCAGACCCTGTCGCTGGGCGACGAGATCTTCCACAAGCCCGCCGACATGGAAGGCGCGCGCCGCCACTTGCTGGCCCTTTCCGGCAAGACGCATCAATTGAACAGCGCCGCCGTCCTGGCGCGCAACGGCGAGGTGCTGTGGCGCCATGTCGGCATCGCCGGCCTCACCATGCGCAAGCTCGATCCCGCCTTCATCGGCCGCCATCTGGCGCGGGTGGGGGAAAAGGCGCTGCAGAGCGTCGGCGCCTATCAGATCGAGGGCGAGGGAATCCAACTCTTCGAGAAGATCGAGGGCGACTATTTCACCATTGTCGGCCTGCCGCTGCTGGCGGTGCTGGCCGAACTGCGTGAGCTGGGAGCTTTGGATGGCTGAATCCGGAAAGCGGGCCTTCGTCGTCGGCCACCCCATCGCCCATTCGCGTTCCCCGAAGATTCATGGCTATTGGCTGAAACGATACGGCATCGCCGGAAGCTACGAGGCGGTGGACGTTGCGCCGGCGGATTTTCCCGCCTTCCTGTCCGACCTCGGCCCAGGGGGCTTTGTCGGCGGCAACGTCACCATCCCGCACAAGGAAGCGGCCTGGGCGCTGGCCGAGCTTCGCGACGAGGCGGCCGAGGCGATCGGCGCGGTGAACACGCTGTGGTTCGAGGACGGCCGGCTCACCAGCGGCAACACCGACGCGTATGGCTTTGCCGCCAATCTGGACGAATATGCGCCGGGCTGGGCAGAGAGCGGTCCGGCCATGGTGCTGGGCGCGGGCGGTGCGGCGCGTGCGGTGATCCATGCCTGCCTGCAGCGCGGCGTGCGCGACATCCGCATCGTGAACCGCACTTTGGCGCGCGCGCAGGATCTGGCGGACCGGTTCGGCGCCGGCGTGTCGGCGCATCCGCTCGCGGCGGCGGCCGAGTTTCTGCCCGAGACCGGCCTGCTCATCAACACCACCTCGCTCGGCATGCACGGCAATGCCGAGATCCCGGTCGATCCTTCCGTCATGCCCGACCGGGCGATCGTCACCGACATCGTCTATGTGCCGCTGGAAACGCCGCTGCTGGCGGC
>DAOKZN010000126.1:0-4919 GCA_035325625.1 Mesorhizobium sp.
TGGCCGCGGATCTCGGCCTCGTCGCGCACGCCGCCCAGCGCCATGCGCACGAACTCGCGGCCCGTGGCCTTGGCGATCGACTTGCCGAGCGAGGTCTTGCCGACGCCGGGCGGGCCGACCAGGCACAGGATCGGGCCTTTCAGCTTCTTCTGACGGCTCTGCACGGCCAGGTATTCGACGATGCGCTCCTTGACCTTGTCGAGGCCGTAGTGATCGGCGTCGAGCACCTCCTGGGCATAGTTAAGGTCCTGCTTGACCTTGGAGTTCCTGCCCCACGGGATCGACAGCAGCCAGTCGAGATAGTTGCGCACGACGGTGGCTTCGGCCGACATGGGCGACATGGTGCGCAGCTTCTTCAACTCGGCTTCCGCCTTCTCGCGGGCCTCCTTGGAGAGCTTCGTCTTCTTGATGCGCGCTTCGATCTCAGCGGCCTCGTCGCGGCCGTCCTCGCCCTCGCCGAGCTCCTTCTGGATCGCCTTCATCTGCTCGTTGAGGTAGTATTCGCGCTGCGTCTTCTCCATCTGGCGCTTGACGCGCGAGCGGATGCGCTTCTCCACCTGGAGAACCGAGATCTCGGCCTCCATGAAGCCCATAGCCTTCTCGAGCCGCTCCTTGACGGAAAGCGTGCTCAGCATCTCCTGCTTTTCGGTGATCTTGATGGCCAGGTGCGAGGCGATCGTGTCGGCGAGCTTGGAATAGTCGTCGATCTGGCTGGCCGCGCCGACCACCTCGGGCGAGATCTTCTTGTTGAGCTTGACGTAGTTCTCGAAGTCGGAGACCACCGAGCGCGCCAGCGCCTCGATCTCGACCTCTTCCTCCTCCGGCTCGGCCAGCACGGTCGCGCGCGCCTCGTGGAAGTCGACGCGATCGGTGAACGAGGCGATCTTGGCGCGCGAGGCGCCCTCGACCAGCACCTTCACGGTACCGTCGGGCAGCTTCAGGAGCTGAAGCACGTTGGCGAGCGTGCCGACGTCGTAGATCGCGCCGGGCTCGGGGTCGTCGTCTGCGGCATTCATCTGGGTGGCGAGCAGGATCTGCTTTTCCTGACCCATCACCTCTTCCAGCGCCTTGATCGACTTCTCTCGCCCGACGAAGAGCGGAACGATCATGTGCGGAAACACCACGATGTCGCGCAAGGGCAGCACAGCGAACACGCCGTCGCCGGAAGACCTGGATACTTTGGCCATTGTCGAACCTTTCATGTCGCGGCCGCCCTTGGCCAACCGCGATTCCCATATTAACGACCGGGGATCGTTCCGCCTACCACCGTTTGCGACGGAAGCTTTGCAGCACGGCCTTCAACCCCAGCCTTCATCCGTTAGGTGGATGCCGGAAGGGCAAAGATCAAGTGGCTTCCGTGTCCGGCGAGCGGAGCAGGATCGAAGAAGGGGGTCCGCGCTTGCCTCAAGCGCTGACGTTGCCCTTCTTCTCCTTCTGGTCGGAATAGATGTAGAGCGGGCGCGCATTGCCCGACACCACCTCTTCGGAAATCACCACCTCGCGAACGCCTTCCAGCGCCGGCAGCTCGAACATGGTGTCGAGCAGGATGGCCTCCATGATCGACCGCAGGCCGCGCGCGCCGGTCTTGCGCTCGATGGCGCGCTTGGCGATGGCCGACAGCGCGTTCTCGTGGAAGGTGAGGTCCACGTTCTCCATCTCGAACAGACGCTGGTACTGCTTGACCAGGGCGTTCTTCGGTTCGGTCAGAATCTGGATCAGAGCGGGCTCGTCCAGGTCCTCCAGCGTCGCCAGCACAGGAAGGCGGCCGACGAATTCGGGGATCAGGCCGAACTTCAGCAGGTCCTCCGGCTCCACCTGGCGGAACAGCTCGCCAGTGCGGCGGTCCTCCGGCGAGGCGACGGTGGCGCCGAAGCCGATCGAGGTCTTCCGGCCGCGATCCGAGATGATCTTGTCCAGCCCGGCGAAGGCGCCGCCGCAGATGAACAGGATGTTGGCGGTGTCGACCTGCAGGAACTCCTGCTGCGGGTGCTTGCGGCCGCCCTGCGGCGGCACGGAGGCGACGGTGCCTTCCATGATCTTCAGCAGCGCCTGCTGCACGCCCTCGCCCGACACGTCGCGGGTTATGGAGGGATTGTCCGACTTGCGGCTGATCTTGTCGATCTCGTCGATGTAGACGATGCCGCGCTGGGCCCGCTCGACATTGTAGTCGGCGGCCTGGAGCAGCTTGAGGATGATGTTCTCGACATCCTCGCCGACATAGCCGGCCTCGGTCAGCGTCGTGGCGTCGGCCATGGTGAAGGGCACGTCGATGATGCGCGCCAGCGTCTGCGCCAGCAGCGTCTTGCCGCAGCCGGTGGGGCCGATCAAAAGGATGTTCGACTTCGCCAGCTCCACGTCGTTGTTCTTGCCGGCGTGGGCCAGGCGCTTGTAATGGTTGTGGACGGCCACCGACAGAACGCGCTTGGCGTAGGGCTGGCCGATCACGTAGTCGTCGAGCACCTTGAGGATTTCCTGCGGGGTGGGCACGCCCTCGCGCGACTTCACCATCGAGGTCTTGTTCTCCTCGCGGATGATGTCCATGCACAGTTCGACGCACTCGTCGCAGATGAAGACGGTGGGGCCGGCGATCAGCTTGCGCACTTCATGCTGACTCTTGCCGCAGAACGAGCAATAGAGCGTGTTCTTCGAATCGCCGCCGTTGCTGACCTTGCTCATCGTCCAGTCCTTTCATGGCGCCCGCCGATGGTGCGGCAAGGCGTCTACGCAGTCCATCGCGGCAACCCGCCGCCGCCAGCATGCTGGCATCCGCAACGCATTCCGTACGATACACCTATCAGAAACGCGACCGCGATTCGCGACGACCCCCAGCGTGAAGCTAAGCCGTCGAAGCTCAACATAGCCTTAACGTAGGCAATCGCGCCCGTCGAGGAAACAGTCAATTGTGGCGGAAATGCCGCAAACGCCCTCAAAAGCGCGTCAAGCCGCCTTTCGGTTTCGGCCGGGCCTATGCCGGCGCCAGTTCCGTCGCCTCGCGCGAGCTGATGACCTTGTCGATCAGGCCGAATTCGCGTGCCTCCTCGGCAGTCATGAAATGGTCGCGGTCGAGCGTGCGCTCGATGGTGTCGTAGTCGCGGCCGGTGTGCTGGACATAGACCTCGTTGAGGCGACGCTTCAGCTTGATGATGTCCTGGGCGTGGCGCTCGATGTCGGAGGCCTGGCCCTGGAAGCCGCCCGAAGGCTGGTGCACCATGATGCGGGCGTTCGGCGTGGCGAAGCGCATGTCCTTGTGGCCGGCCGTCAGAAGCAGCGAGCCCATGGAGGCGGCCTGGCCGATGCACAGCGTGGACACTGCCGGCTTGATGAACTGCATGGTGTCGTAGATGGCCATGCCGGAGGTGACGACGCCGCCGGGCGAGTTGATGTAGAGGTTGATTTCCTTCTTCGGGTTCTCCGCCTCGAGGAACAGAAGCTGCGCGCACACCAGCGTGGCCATGCCGTCCTCGACCGGCCCGGTGATGAAGATGATGCGTTCCTTCAAGAGGCGCGAGAAGATGTCGTAGGCGCGCTCGCCCCGGTTGGTCTGCTCGACCACCATCGGAACGAGGTTCATGTAGGTTTCGACGGGGTCTCTCATGACATGTCCCTTGGCTGGCGGAATCGCCCTGGATCGTTGCTTCCGTAAATAGGATGCCGGCTTGCCCTTGTGCAAGGGCGGCCGGGCCGATCGACCGGCACGCCGGAATAAAGGTTACCGTTTAAGGTTTGCCGCCCGGCCTACGCCGCTTCCGCCCGCAGCCAGCGTTTCAGCCCCGCCACGTCGCCGCTGCCCACAGCAACCGCCACGCGGCGGCCGACCGCCGCGCCGAACTTGTAGCCGTGGCCGGAGCAGGCCGACACGACCAGGCACCGTCCCTTCTCGTGGGCGAGGAACTTTTCGTCGTCGGTGAAGGTGTAGGCGCAGGTGACCACCTTCGTGACGCGGTATTCCGCGATGCGGGCGATGGGCGGCGAGAACAGGTTGCGGATCGCCTCGCCCTCGCCTTCCACCGGGTCGCGGTTCCAGTCGGCGTCGCTGGTGGGCACCTTGTGCAGGCCGGAGCCGAACTTCATGCCGGCGCCGCGCGTCAGCGGGATCATGTAGCCGTCCGTCTTGCCGCCGACGTCGAGAATGACGGGCGCGGCCTCCCATGCCGCCCGGAGGTCGGCGGGCGGCTCGACATAGGCGACGGCGGTTCGATAGGTCTTCAATTCGCCGCCCAGTTCGGGAAACAGCTTCAGCACCCAGGCGCCGGCCGTCACCACGACGCGGTCGGCCTGCATCGTCTGGCCGTCCGCCAGCGTCACGCGCCCGGCGTCGGCGTCCACCCCGGCCACCTTGCTGTTGTCGTAGACGTTGGCGCCGTTGGCGCGCAGCCATCGCGCCAGGCCGGCGGCGATCTTCCGGCAATGCAGCGCACCGCCCTCGGGCGAGAAGAAGGCGTAGCGGAAGGTTCCCGCTTCCAGGAACGGCCAGCGCGCGACCGCTTCCGCGGGCTCGACCACTTCCAGCGGAAAATTGCCGGCGACAAGGCCGTCGCGATATTGCTCGGCCTCGTCGCCCTCCTCGCGCGACACGCACATGAAGCCGCACGGGTCGAGATGGCTTTCGCCAAGGTCGGCCCAGAGCTCGTCCCACGCCTCATAAGCTTCCGTGATGAGGCGGCCATAGCCGGCAGCCGCGCCATAGGCGCGGCGGATGATGCGGTGATGGTCGCCCGAAGCCGCCAGCGGATTGGGGATCGGCCCCTGTTCGAGGATGGAGACGTTATGGCCGGCCTTGACCAGCGACCAGGCGGTCGAAAGACCGGCGATGCCCGCTCCAACAACGATCACATTCATGCAATCCCCCTCATACCGGGCCGCCTTTCCGCCTTCCCGGGACTGGCTCAATCCTTGGGACCCGGGCCTTGGGACCCGGG
>DAOKZN010000126.1:5019-6849 GCA_035325625.1 Mesorhizobium sp.
CCTTGGGACCCGGGCCTTGGGACCCGGGAGACAAACATACGGGCTGGCGCGGCACCGGCAAGGCGCGATAGTGATCCAGCATGACCGAAACCATGCTTCCACCGTCCTGTCTGGCCTTCGACCCCGCCACGCGCCGCCTGGCGCTCGACCCGCACGAACCGGCCTTCGTGCAGGACCCCTACGCCGCCTATGCCTGGCTGCACGAGAAAAGCCCGGCCTTCTTCTGGGAGGAATTCGGCTTCTGGTGCTTCGGCGGCCATGACGACGTGAACCGCCTGCTGCGCGACCGCCGCTTCGGCCGCCAGAACCCCGCCGGCATTCCCGACAGCCGCGGCGCGGGTGCGGACCGCGCGCATCTCGCCGCCTTCTATGCGGTGGAAACCAATTCCTTGCTGGAACTGGAGCCGCCGGTGCACACGCGGCTGCGCACGCTGGTCAACCGCGCCTTCGTCTCGCGGCAGGTGGAACGCCTGCGGCCGCGCGTCGAGGCGCTTGCCAATGAATTGATCGACCGCTTCGACGGAACGGACGTCGACCTGCTGCCGGCCTACGCCGCGCCCCTGCCCATCACCATCATCGCCGAGATGCTCGGCGTGCCGGTCGAGATGGGGCCGCAACTGCTGGACTGGTCGCACCAGATGGTGGCCATGTACATGCACGGCCGCACGCGCGAGACGGAGGCGGCGGCCAACCGCGCCGCCCACGACTTTTCGGCCTTCCTGCGCGGTTACGTGGCCGAGCGGCGCAAGCAGCCCGGCGACGATCTCCTGTCGCTGCTGATCTCGGCGCAGGAGGACGGCCAGAAGCTGACCGAGGATGAACTCGTTTCCTCCGCCATCCTGCTGCTGAACGCCGGCCACGAAGCCACGGTTCACCAGACCGGCAACGCCGTGCGCGCGATCCTCCGGCAGGGTGGAGATCCGGGCCGCTTCTTTGCGACGCCCGAGGCGACGGCCGCGACGGTGGAGGAATGCCTGCGCTTCGACGCGCCGCTGCACATGTTCACCCGCTATGCCTATCAGGAGATGGAGGCCGCCCCCGGCGTCACGGTGCGTCCGGGCGAGCAGATCGGCCTGCTGCTCGGCATGGCCAACCGCGACCCCTCAGCCTTCGCCGACCCCGGCGCCTTCAGGCCCGGCCGGCCGGACCAGAAGAACGTCACCTTCGGCGCCGGCATTCATTTCTGCATCGGCGCGCCGCTGGCCAGGCTGGAGCTTCAAGTGTCGCTGAAGACGCTGTTTTCGCGCCTGCCGGCGCTGCATCTGGCCGGGGAGCCGTGCTTCCGCGACAGCTACCATTTCCACGGGCTGGAGACGCTGCGGGTCGGCTGGTAAGCCGCCGCTCACAGCCTGATGACGTATTCCTTGCGAGTCGTTTCAAGCACTTCCCAGCTTCCCTTGAAGCCGGGCCTCAGCACGAAGCTGTCGCCGGCGCGCACGGTGCGCTGCGTGCCGCCGTCCTCGGCGATCACCGAGACGCCGGAAAGGATGTGGCAGAACTCCCACTCGTCATATTCGATGCGCCACTTGCCGGGCGTCGATTCCCAGATGCCGGCATAGAGGCCGCCTTCCCGCTCCTCGGCATTCCAGGTGCGGAACTGCGGATTGCCCGCAATCAGGCGCTCCGGCGCAGGCACGCCTTCTTCCGGCGCGATGCCGGCAATGTCGAGGGATAGAAATTTCGGCTCGCTCATGGAAACGGCCTTGAGGAAAGGAAGGCTCCGGTTTGTCCGGAGCCTCCCGTGTCGTTCCGGTCAGACTTTCGCCAGCGCCTGGTCGAGGTCGGCGACGATGTCGTTGACGTCCTCGATGCCGACGGACAGGCGCACCA
>DAOKZN010000127.1:0-3332 GCA_035325625.1 Mesorhizobium sp.
GCCCGCATTTCGCGCCCGGCATGTATTCGGCGCTGGCCGGCTTCATCGAGCCGGGCGAGACGATCGAGAACGCGGTGCGGCGCGAGACCTTCGAGGAGGCCGGCATCCGCCTCGGCCGCGTCGTCTACCACGCCAGCCAGCCCTGGCCGTTTCCCTATTCGCTGATGATCGGCTGCTTCGGCGAGCCGCTGGGCGAGGAGATCCAGCCCGATCTTTCCGAGCTGGAGGACTGCCGCTGGTTCTTCCGCGACGAGGTGCGGCTGATGCTGGCCCGCGATCATCCCGCCGGCCTGATGACGCCGCCGCAGGGCGCCATCGCGCACCATCTGATCCGCGCCTGGGCCGAGGCCGGCTAGGCGCTTCAGCGCGCCATGGCGTGGTATTGCGGGTTCGGCCGCATGTCGACGGCCGCCGCCAGCCGGTTGGACATGTTGAAGAAGGCCGCGGTCGAGGCGATGTCCCAGATGTCGCGATCGCAGAAGCCCGCCTGCCGCAGCGCCGCGCGGTCCTCCTCGACGATCCTATCGGGCTGCTCGGTGAGCTTGACGGCGAACTCCAGCATCGCCCGCTGCCGTGCCGAAAGGTCGGCGGCACGCCAGTTCATCGCCATCATCTCGCCCAGCGCCGGGTCGCTCGAAAGCTGGCGCACCGCGGCGCCATGCGCCGTCAGGCAATAGTAGCAATGATTGATGGACGAGACGGCGACCGCGATCATCTCGCGCTCCAGCTTGGAAAGGCCGGACTCGCCCAGCATCAGGTCGTTGTACATGTCGGTGAAGGCGCGCAGCTTCTTCTCGTCGAAGGCGTAGGCGAGCAGCACGTTCGGCACCAGGCCGAGCTTTTCCTCGCATTTTGCGAAATAGGATCTCGTGGCCTCGCTCAGCTCGGCCGGCTGCAGGTCCAGCGCCGTGACCCTGTCGCTCATGCTTTTTCTCCTCAAGTTCCGCCGTCCGCGAAGACGGTTGTAATTTTCTTCACCGGCCGTCAAACCTTTGTCGCCAAAAGACGGCCATCTGTTACGATAGTCGCAAATCCGTGCGACGGGAGGGAATTCGCGTCATGGCCAGCATGAAATCCGCAACCAGGCCCGGCAAGGCCGGCGCGCGCGGGGAAGGCGCGGCCAAGGCCGCCGAAGCAAAGCCGGGACGGCTGGCCGACCATCTGCTGGCGCGCGCGCCGGAGGAAGACCTCGCCGCCTACGAGGCCGCCGATCTGGCGCGGGCGGCCGAGCTTGCGGAGCAGGCGGTGGCGGGCCACCGCCAGGGTGGAAGCGTCGTCGCCATCGACGCCGACGCCGGCGTCTCCCGGCAGGGCCGGCCACTGACGGTGATTACCGTCGTCAACGACAACATGCCGTTCCTGTTCGATTCCATCCTCGGCGAAGTGACCGAAAACGCAGGCGAGCCGGCCCTCGTCACCCATCCGGTGATCGCCGTGCGGCGTGGCCGTTCCGGCGCCGTCGAAGAAATCCTGGAAGACGGCGTCCATGCCCGCGACGACGGCGCGCAGGAGCGGCTGAGCGTGGTGCAGGTCCATGTCGGCCGGCTGAGCGAGACCCGGGCGCAGGAGCTGTCGGCGCGGCTCTCCAAGGTGCTGGCGCAGGTGCGCGCCGCCGTGACCGACTGGAAGCCGATGCTCGCCCGCCTGGACCAGGCGATCAGCGAATTCCGCTACGCGCCGATCCCGCTCGACAGGAAGAGCGTGGCCGAGGCGATCGCCTTCCTGGAATGGCTGCGCGACGACAATTTCACCTTCCTCGGCATGCGCGAGTTCAAGTATACCGGCGGCGAGAAAAGCGGCACGCTGGAGCTGGCCGACAAGCCCGGCCTCGGCATCCTGACCGATCCCGACGTGCTGGTGCTGCGGCGCGGCACGGAGGCGGTGACGACGACGCCGGAAATCCGCGCCTTCCTGCACGGGCCGGAGCCGCTGATCGTCACCAAGGCCAATGCCAAGTCGGCCGTGCACCGGCGCATCTATCTGGACTATGTCGGGGTCAAGACCTACGACCAGAAAGGAAAGCTGGCGGGCGAGCTGCGCATCGTCGGCATGTTCACCTCCACCGCCTACACGCGCTCGGTGGCGAACATTCCCTATCTGCGCTCCAAGGCCGAGGCCGTCATCGCCAAGTCCGGCTTCAGCCCGCAGGACCATTCCGGCAAGGCGCTGATCAACATCCTGGAGAGCTACCCGCGCGACGAGCTGTTCCAGGTGCCGGTGCCTGTCCTGCGCAAGCACGCCGAGGCGATCCTGGGCCTGGTCGAGCGGCCGCGCGTGCGCGCGCTGGTGCGGGCCGACCAGTTCGACCGTTTCGTCTCCGTGCTCGTCTTCGTGCCGCGCGACCGCTACGACAGCGTGGTGCGCGAGAAGGTGGGCGCCTATCTCAAGACCGTGTTCGAGGGCCGCCTGTCGGCCTACTATCCCGCCTTCCCGGAAGGCGGGCTGGCGCGCGTGCATTTCATCATCGGCCGCTCCGGCGGCAAGACGCCGAAGGTGGACCCGGCGACGATCGAGGCGGCGATCCGCGACATCGTGCGCACCTGGGAGGATTCGCTGGCCGAGGCGGCGGAAACCGCCGGCAGCGAGCCGGAGCTGAAGCGGATCGCCGCGCGCTTCCCCGAAAGCTACCGCGACAGCTTCTCGCCGGCGGTGGCGCTGGTCGATGCCGGCCGCGTCGCGGCGCTGGATGCGGCCAACCCCATCTTCATCGACTATTACCGCGACGCCGGCCAGACGCCGGAGCAGGCCTCGCTGAAGATCTATCATCACGGCAGCCCGGTGGCGCTGTCGCGGCGGGTGCCGGTGCTGGAGAACATGGGCTTCCGCGTGATCAGCGAGCGCACCTTCGAGATCGCGCGGGAAGCCGGGGACAGGGTGTTCATCCACGACATGGAGCTGGAGAACGCCTTCGGCCGGCCCGTGGACCTTGCCGACGGCGGCGCCCTATTCGACGACGCCTTCCTAGCCGTCTGGCGCGGCGACGTCGACAATGACGGCTACAATTGCCTGGCCCAGACCGCCGGCCTGCGCTCGGACGAGATCCTCATCCTGCGCGCCTATGGCCGCTACCTCCAGCAGGCCGGCATTCCGCAGAGCCAGGACTTCATCGCCGCCGCGCTGAACCGCTATCCGGAAATCGCGCGTGGCCTCCACGAGCTGTTCGTCGCCCGCCTGGGTCCCGACGGGCATGGCGAGGGCGTCGCCACCGCCCGCCACATCAAGGCCAAGATCAAGGACGCGCTGGAAGACGTCCCCAACATCGACGACGACACCATCATCCGCCGCTATCTCGACCTGATCGAGGCGTCGCTGCGCACCAACCATTTCGTGCC
>DAOKZN010000127.1:3432-6843 GCA_035325625.1 Mesorhizobium sp.
TCCGCCGCTATCTCGACCTGATCGAGGCGTCGCTGCGCACCAACCATTTCGTGCCGGGCAAGAAGGAGAGCGGCTATTCGCTCGCCATCAAGCTGGATTCGCGCGCCATTCCCGGCCTTCCCGAGCCGCGGCCATGGCGCGAGATCTTCGTCTACGGCGCCGAGGTGGAGGGCGTGCACCTGCGCTTCGGCCCGGTGGCGCGCGGCGGTCTGCGCTGGTCGGACCGCGCCCAGGACTACCGCACCGAGGTGCTGGGGCTGGTCAAGGCGCAGCAGGTCAAGAACGCCGTCATCGTGCCGGTGGGCGCCAAGGGCGGCTTCTATCCGAAGCGCCTGCCCGCGGGCGGCAGCCGCGACGCAGTGTTCCAGGCCGGCCGCGCGGCTTACATCAATTTCGTCTCCAGCCTGCTGTCGATCACCGACAATATCGGCATCGACCATGTCATCCACCCCGAGGGCGTGACGCGCCAGGACGGCGACGATCCTTATTTCGTGGTCGCCGCCGACAAGGGCACGGCCACCTTCTCCGACACCGCCAACGCGATCTCGGCGAAGTATCATTTCTGGCTGGACGACGCCTTCGCCTCCGGCGGCTCGGCCGGCTACGACCACAAGGGCATGGGCATCACCGCCAAGGGCGCCTGGGAGGCGGTGAAGCGGCATTTCCGCGAGATGAACCGCGACATCCAGACCACGCCCTTCACCTGCGTGGGCGTGGGCGACATGTCGGGCGACGTGTTCGGCAACGGCATGATGCTGTCCGACCAGACGCTGCTGGTGGCCGCCTTCGACCACCGCGACATCTTCATCGACCCCGATCCGGATCCGGCCGTTTCCATGGCCGAGCGCAAGCGGCTGTTTGCCCTGCCGCGCTCGAGCTGGCAGGACTACGACAAGGCCAAGCTGTCGAAGGGCGGCATGGTGATCTCGCGCAGCCAGAAATCGGTGACGCTTTCGGCCGAGGCGGCCGCCGCCATCGGCCTGGCCAAGACGGCGGCGACGCCGGTGGAGATCATGCGCGCCGTGCTGGCCGCGCCTGTCGACCTTCTGTGGTTCGGCGGCATCGGCACCTATCTGCGCGCCGCCGACGAGACCAACCAGGAGGTCGGCGACCGCGCCAACGACGCGATCCGCATCACCGCGGCCGAAGTGCGCGCCAAGGTGATCGGCGAGGGCGCCAATCTCGGCGTCACCCAGCGCGCGCGCATCGAGTTCGGCCTCAAGGGCGGACGCAACAATTCCGACGCCATCGACAATTCCGGCGGCGTCAACTGCTCGGACGTCGAGGTCAACATCAAGATCGCGCTGGCCGCGGCGATGCGCAAGGGCACGCTGGAGCGGCCTGCCCGCAACAGGCTGCTGGCCGACATGACCGGCGAGGTGGCGCGGCTGGTGCTGGCCAACAACTACCAGCAGACGCTGGCGCTGTCTCTGGCGCGCAAGCGCGGGCTGGCCGACATCGCCCACCAGGGCCGCTTCATGGCCGCTCTGGAAGCGCGCGGCCTGCTCGACCGCGCAGTGGAGAACCTGCCTTCGGCCGCCGCGCTTGCCGAGCGCGAGGCGCGCGGCGAGCCGCTGACCCGACCCGAGCTCGGCGTGCTTCTGGCCTATGCCAAGATCGTGCTGTTCACCGACATCGTCGCTTCCGACGTGCCGGACGATGCACATTTCGAGCGCGACCTGATGGGCTATTTCCCCGAGCGCATGGCCAAGAAGTTCGCCGACGAGATACGCAGCCACCGCCTGCGGCGCGAGATCATCGCCCGCGTGGTGGCAAACGACCTCGTCAACCGGGGCGGGCCTTCCTTCGTCAACCGGCTGGAAGAGGCCACGGGCCGCAGCGCCGCCGACGTGGTGCGCACCTTCGCCCTGGTGCGCGACGGCTTCAACCTGTCCTCGCTCTATGCCGAGATCGACGCGCTCGACAACAGGATAGAGGGGCAGTTGCAGCTCGATCTCTACCAGATGGTGAGCCGGCTCATCTTCGTCACGGCCGGCTGGTACCTGAAGAACGACACCAGCACCGCGCCGCTGGCCGCCCGCATCGCCCAGCTGCGCGAAGCGCGCGAGGCGCTGGAGCCCAAGCTGCTGGCGGTGCTGCCGCAATACACCCGTGCCCGCATCGAAGCGAAGCGGCAGGAGCTTTCCCAGGCCGGAACGCCGGAAAGACTGGCGGAGCGGCTGGCGCTGGCCGACGTGGCCGAGCTGGTTCCCGACATCGCGCTGGCCGCCCGCCAGGCTGGCGCGGACATGGCGGCGGCCGCCAAGGCGTTCTTCGCGGCGAGCGAGGCCTTCCGCATCGCGCGCATCGAGGATGCGCTGCATTCGATCTCGCCGTCCGACTATTACGACCAGCTTGCACTGTCGCGGGCGGCGGACACGATCGGCACCGCCCGGCGCGGCATTACAGTGGCGGCGCTGACCGGCCATGGCGATGCGGCCGATCCGGTGGCGGCATGGCTGGAAGCGGGCGGCGAGCGCATCGGCACCATACGCGAGCGGCTGCAGGCGCTGACCGAGGGCGGCGACATCACCGTCTCGCGGCTGTCGGTGGCCGCCGGGCTGATGAGCGATCTCACGGCACGCTGAGGCGGACTTGCCGCCGCGTACAAGCCCCGTCACGGCCGGATGTTCCGTGACGGGCGCCATCATCGCCTCGGGGAGGGCTTCATGACCGACACGGCGGTTCGGCGCGCCTCGGGGCGCGGCATCTGGGGATGGATGTTCTTCGACTGGGCCGCGCAGCCCTTCTTCACCGTCGTCACCACCTTCATCTTCGGCCCCTATTTCGTCTCGCGCATGGCCGGCGATCCGGCGACCGGCCAGGCCGCCTGGGGCTACGGCATCGCCTTGGCCGGCTTCGTCATCGCCGTGCTGTCGCCGGTGCTCGGCTCGATCGCCGACCAGACCGGCCCGCGCAAGCCGTGGATCGCCTTCTTCGCCGCCGTCAAGATCGCCAGCCTGTGCCTGCTGTGGCTGGCCGCCCCGGGCTCGAATCTGTTCTTCGTGGTGCTCGCCTTCTCGCTGGCCTCCGTGGCGGCCGAGTTCTCGACCGTGTTCAACGATTCCATGATGCCCAGGCTGGTGCCCAAGGCGGAGATCGGCCGCATCTCCAACCTCGCCTGGGGTCTCGGCTATCTCGGCGGCATGGTGGCGCTGATCTTCGTCGTGGCCTTGCTGGCGGGCTCCCCGCAGACCGGCAAGACCGTCATCGGCGTCGATCCGCTGTTCGGCCTCGACCCGGCCCGCGGCGAGGACGCGCGCGCCACCGGCCCGCTCTCGGCGCTGTGGTATTTCGTCTTCATCCTGCCGATGTTCCTGTTCACGCCCGACGCCGGGCGCGGCCTCGCGGCGGGACCGGCCGTGCGCGCCGGCCTGGCCGAGCTGAAGGCGACGCTCGGCGAGGTGCGCC
>DAOKZN010000128.1:0-6838 GCA_035325625.1 Mesorhizobium sp.
GCCATCAAGCAGGCGGTGCCGGAGATCGGCGTCATCACCGACGCGGCGCTCGACCCCTTCACCAGCCACGGCCATGACGGCATCCTGCGCGACGGCGTCATCGTCAACGACGAGACGGTGGAACAGGTGGCTGCGGCAGCGGTGATCCAGGCCGCCAGCGGCGCCGACATCATCGCCCCGTCCGACATGATGGACGGGCGCATCGGCGCCATCCGCGACGCGCTCGACGCCAACGGCTTCCACGACGTGGCGATCATGTCCTACGCGACCAAGTTCGCCTCGGCCTTCTACGGGCCCTATCGCGACGCGATCGGCACCGCCGGCCTGCTGAAGGGCGACAAGAAGACCTACTACATCGACCACGCCAATTCCGACGAGGCTGTGCGCGAGGCCGAGCAGGACGTGCTGGAAGGCGCCGACATGCTGATGGTCAAGCCCGGCCTGCCCTATCTCGACATCATCCGCCGGCTGAAGGACGAATTCGCGCTGCCGACCTTCGCCTATCAGGTGTCGGGCGAATATTCGATGATAGAGGCGGCGAGCGCCAATGGCTGGATCGATGGCGAAAAGGCCATGCTGGAATCGCTCACCGCCTTCAAGCGCGCCGGCTGCGACGGCATCCTGACCTATTTCGCACCCCGTGTTGCCGAAATGCTGAAGGGCTGAGCGGGCCGAGCAGGACAGTCCGGGCCTTCGCATGATAGCAAGCTCTGACCAGGCCGAGCCCGCCTATAACATCCACTGGCGGCGCAATCTCGCCGTGTGCCTGGCCGGCTCGTTCACCACGCTCGTGGCCATGACGCTGCTGCTGCCCTTCCTGCCGCTCTATGTGGAGGAACTGGGCGCGGAAGGGCACGCGGCCATCGTGCAATGGTCGGGCGTCGCCTATGGCGCGACCTTCTTCGCCGCGGCGCTGGTGGCACCGCTCTGGGGCCGGCTCGGCGACCGCTACGGCCGCAAGCTGATGCTGGTGCGCGCCTCGCTCGGCATGGCCGTATGCATGTCGCTGATGGGCATGGTGCAGAGCGTGTGGCAGCTCGTGGCGCTGCGCCTGCTGGTCGGACTGGCCGGCGGCTATTCCTCCGGCTCCACCATCCTCGTGGCCATGCAGACGCCGAAGGAGCGCTCCGGCTGGGCGCTGGGCACGCTGTCGGCCGGCATCATGGCCGGCAATCTCGTCGGACCGCTGGTCGGCGGCGCCCTGCCGCCGCTGATCGGCATCCGCGCCACCTTCCTGCTGGCCGGCGGCATCATCTTCCTCGCCTTCCTCGCCACCACCTTCCTTATCCGGGAGGAGCCGCGCGCCGCGCCACCCGCCAAGGCCCGCGGCGGGAAGAAAAAAGGCGGCTGGGCGCAGGTGCCCGACAAGCGGCCGGTGGCGGCGATGCTGGCGACCGGCATGCTTTTGATGTTCGCCACCATGTCGATCGAGCCGATAATCACCGTCTATGTGGCGCAGCTCGTCGAGGACGCGAGCCGCGTCACGCTGGTCTCGGGCATCGTCATGTCGGCGGCTGCGCTGGGCAGCATCCTTTCGGCGTCGTATCTCGGGCGGCTGGCCGACCGCGTCGGCCATTGGACCGTCATCATCGGCGCGCTGGCCGTCGCCGGGCTGCTGCTGGTGCCGCAGGCCTTCGTCACGCAAGGCTGGCAACTGGTGGCGCTGCGCTTCCTGATGGGGCTGGCGCTGGGCGGGCTGCTGCCCTCGATCACCAGCGTCATCCGCCACAACGTGCCGGAGCGCGTCGGCGGCAACGTGCTCGGGCTTTCGATCTCGGCCCAATATGTCGGCCAGGTGGCGGGACCGGTGGCCGGAGGCTTCGTCGGCGGCCATTTCGGCATGCGCGCGGTCTTCCTCGCCACGGCCGTGGTGATGGGCGCAGGCGCGGCAGCCAACTGGCTGGTACGCGCCAGGCTCCAACAAGCCGCCGAAAAGGCCGGCAAATCACGCGAAACGGAGACTTCTACACAATGAGCCTCGAAATGCCGACCGACACTGCCGGCCGCATCCTCGTCTTCGCCGCGGGCATTGCAGGCGCAGCGGGCGTGGCGCTATCGGCCGCCGCCGCGCATCTGGGCGGCGCCTTCACCGGCACCGCCGCCTCCTTCCTGCTCGCCCACGCGCCGGCCCTGCTTGCCGCCGGTCTGCTCGGCGCAAACCGCGTGCTGCGCACGGGCGCGCTTGCCCTGCTCATCGGCCTCGCCCTGTTCAGCGGCGACCTGCTGGCGCGCGATTTCCTGGGAAGCAGGCTGTTTCCCTTCGCGGCACCGACGGGCGGCACGCTGCTTATCGCCGGCTGGCTGGTGGTCGCCGCTTCGGCCTTTGCCGGGGCGCGGCGCGGTTCCTGACGCCCGGAACCTTGAATTCGCGCCCGCCCAAGACCATTTCACTTGCGAAGTGGCCGGCCTCACGCCGGCGCGAAGGAGCAAGATGGACAATACGGCCCGCATCATCGACGGCGAGATCATCCCTTCCAGGCTGGACGACTACCGACTTTATGCCGGGGTGCGCACGCGCCGCATCTTCGCATGGCTGATCGACTACATTTTGATCGGCCTGCTCACCATTCCCTTCGCCGTCCTGGTCTTCCTGCTCGGCGTGCTCACGCTCGGCCTCGGCTGGACGCTGTTTTCCGTCCTCGTGCCGGCCGTGGCGGCCGTCTACATCTGGAGCACGCTGGGCGGCCGCGACCAGGCGACCTGGGGCATGAAGATGATGGACATCCGCCTCGAAAGGCTGGACGGCACCCGCATCGACGGGCTGACGGCCGTGGTCCATACGGTTCTGTTCTGGGCCGGCAACGTCATCCTGACCCCGCTGGTGCTGCTGGTGACGCTGTTCAGCGACCGCAAGCGCACGCTGCACGACCTGCTGCTCGGCACCGTGGTCGTGCGCAGCGACCGCTGAGCGGGCGGCCGGGAAAGACCTCCTCTCCTTCCGTTCCTTGCCTCCGTCGAAATGTGAAGGCCGGCGAAAGGCGCCGCCCTCACAATCCTGTTGAATTTTTCGCGGCCCGCGCCAATGGTATGGCGATTCCGGGGAGCGAATTCAGGCTCGATGACGCAGCATCCGACCCAGTCGCCGCAATTCTTCCTGACAGCGCCCTCGCCGTGCCCCTACCTGGAAGGCCAGTTCGAGCGCAAGGTCTTCACCCATCTCGTCGGCGAGAAGGCCTCCGAGATGAACGACCTGCTGACGCAGGGCGGCTTCCGCCGCTCGCAGAACATCGCCTACCGGCCCGCCTGCGAAACCTGCCGCGCCTGCGTCTCGGTGCGCATACTGGCGGACGAGTTCACGCCCACCCGCAGCATGCGCCGGGTGATGCAGCACAATGCCGACCTCGTCGGCGCCATGCACGAGGCCGTGCCGTCGACCGAGCAATATTCGCTGTTCCGCGCCTATCTCGATGCCCGCCACCGCAAGGGCGGCATGTCGGACATGACGGTGCTCGACTACGCCATGATGGTGGAGGACACGCATGTCGACACCAAGGTGATCGAGTACCGGCGGCGGGGGCCGGACACCTTCATCACCGGCAAGGGCCAGGGCGAACTGATCGCCGTGGCGCTGACCGACAGGATGGCCGACGGCCTTTCCATGGTCTATTCCTATTTCGACCCGGACATGGACGAGCGCTCGCTGGGCACCTTCATGATCCTCGACCACATCGCCCGCGCCAAGGCCATGGGCTTGCCCCATGTCTATCTCGGCTACTGGGTCAACGGTTCGCGCAAGATGAACTATAAGATGCGTTTCCAACCGCAGGAGCACCTCGGCCCACGGGGCTGGGAGCGCTTCAACGGCACATAGCTGAAACGCCGGCCCGTCTCCCAGCCAGAAAGGCTCCCAAACGCTGCCGTTGCATCCTGACGGAGCTTTTGCTTGCCTGCTTCACGCCATTCCCATGACCATGCCAAGGGCCTGCTGATTACCGCCATAGGCGGCATGACGCTGACCGTCGACATCCCGCTGATCCGTCTGGCCGACGGCGAGCCGTGGTCGATCCTGATGCTGCGCACCGGCACGACCTTCCTGACAGCGCTGGTCATCTGGGCGATCTGGCGCGCGATCACGCCCAAGGCGCCGCCGCTTATACCGGGGCGGGAAGGCCTGGCGGTGGCCGCGCTTTACGGTCTCGGCTCGATCACTTTCGTGACCGGCGTGTTCCACACCACCACGGCCAACCTGGTGTTCATCCTCACCTTCAACACCATGTTCGCGGCGCTGCTGTCCTGGCTGTTCCTCAGGGAGCGCCCGCGGCCGGCCACCTTCCTGGCGATGGCGGCGATGGTCCTCGGCGTCGGCATCATCGTCGGTGGCTCGATAGGCTCCGGCCACCTGTTCGGCGACGTGATGGCGATGTCTTCGGCGTTCTTTGTCGCCTCGGCGCTGACCATCTCGCGCGCCAGCGGCAAGGACATGGGCTTCACCGCGCTGATCGGCGTGGTGCTGCCCTTCATCGTCGCCGCCATCATGGTGATGAATGTCGGCTATGCGGTGAAGGAGCCCTGGTGGATCATCTTCAACGGCGCCGTCATCATGCCGATCTCGTTCTTCTGCCTCGCCACCGGCCCGCGCTACATCTCGGCCCCAGAAGTGGCGATGTTCTACCTGCTGGAGACGGTGCTGGCGCCGGTGTGGGTGTGGCTGGTGTTCACCGAGGTGCCGTCGCGTGACAGCCTGATCGGCGGCGCCATCCTGATCGTGGCGCTGGTCGCCCATTCCCTCTGGCAGTTGCGCCAGGGGCGCAAGCGGCGCGCCGCGGCGGGCCTGCGTCAGCCGGCCTGAGAGCGTTCGGGCTCCCTTTCCGGGGCATCGGCGGGAGCCGGCGCCGGCCGCGCCAGCACCTCCACGGAGGCGAGCGATTCAGCCGCCTCCTCCGCCGCGACGGCGTCCGAAACCTCGATCTCGTGCACCCATTCGCGCCAGATCGCCACCAGCAGCGCCATCAGCACCGGCCCGATGAACAGGCCGAGGAAGCCCATCGTCTTGACCCCGCCGATCAGCCCGAAGAAGGTGGGCAGGAACGGCAGCTTGATCGGCCCGCCCACGAGCTTCGGGCGGATGGTCTTGTCGACGATGAAGAGCTCGACCGAGCCCCACAGGAACAGGCCGAGCCCGGCAAACAGCGAGCCGCTGGCGGCGAGGTAGATCGACACCAGCGTGAAGGAGACCGGCGCGCCGCCGGGGATCAGCGCCATCAGGCCGGTGAGCGCGCCGAGCGTGACCGGCGAAGGCACTCCCGCCAGCCAGTAGGCCGTGCCCAGCACCACGCCCTCGCCGATGGCGATCACCGTCATGCCGGTGACGGTGGACGAGATGGTGGCCGGCACCACGCGCGAGATGCGCTCCCAGCGCATGGGCAGGATGCGCTCGCCCAGCCGATCCACCTGCGCGGCGAAGCTGGCCCCGTCGCGATAGGCGAAGAACAGCGCGATCAGCATGAACAGGATGGTGAGCAGCAGCGAGAACGCGCTGCCGCCGGCGGCCAGCACCGTCTGGTAGATGCTGCGGATGTTGGCGCCGCTGACCAGATAGATGATCTCGCCGATGCCGCCGGGGTGGCCGAGCCGCTGCGTCCACTGTTCGTCCAGCCACTCGCCGATGCCCGGCAGGCTGGCGATCCAGCCCGGCGTGGCCGCGCCGTGGCGGTTGGTCTCGAATGCCCAAGACACCCATTCGCGGATCTCGTTTATGGCGTAGCTGCCGGCCATGAAGATCGGCACCACCAGGAAGGCGAGGATGAGCAGGATGGCGATGGTGGCGGCCATCGTGCGGTTGCCGCCCACGGCTTCGAGCAGGCGCCGGTAGAGCGGCCAGCTGGCAAAGGCGATGACCAGCGCGGCCAGCACCGGAAACAGGAAGCCGTGGAAGAAATAGACGCCGGCCGCTACGATCAGCACCAGCAGCCAGCGCGCCGCCGACAGGGGCGGGATGACCGCCGACCGCAAAGGCGCGGGCACGCCGAAAAGACGCGGTTCCTTCGGCGGCTTCCTGACGTCAGGCTGTTTCAATAAGCGTTCCTCGATCTGCCCCGTTGCGACCGTGCCGGCCTGCTGCCCTTACTGCTTCATAGTGCAGCAATAATGACGAGATTCCAAACATTCCGCAGCCGCACCCGCGCCGGACCGGTGTTCGACGGCCGTATCGGCATGCGGACCGGCCGCCTAACATGGAGCGTCTGCGCTTTTCTCCGAAACGCGAAAACGCTCCACCTTGCTGTTTCTACGCAATTCCGGACGAAAAACCGGTTCCCACTTTTCCTAGAATTGCTCTACCCAAACTTTCCGGTGCGCGGAAAGCCCTTCGGCACCATGCGGCCGGCGGAGGCGCGCGCGCCGATCCATTCCGCCAGCTCGGCCTGCGAGCGGGTGAAGGTGCGCTCGGCCGAATCCTGCCAGGAAAGCCCCGCCTCCATGGCGAAGGTCTTCAGGTCGAGCACGCCGCCGTCCTTGTATTTCTGGAGGCGAACGCCCTTGCCGCGCGCCATCTCCGGCACCTCGGACAGGGCAAAGACCAGCATCTTGCGGTTCTCGCCGACGACGGCCACGTGGTCGCCCGCCACGGGCACGCAGATCCTGGCCTCGTCGGGCGCCTTGACGTTCATGACCTGCCGGCCCTTGCGCGTGTTGGCCACCACCTCGCCTTCCGGCACGAGGAAACCGTTGCCCTGGTGCGAGGCCAGCAGGAGCTTGCGGTTCGGGTCGTGGACGAAGGCGGTTACGATGTCCTGGTCGTTGTCCATGTCCACGATGATGCGGATCGGCTCGCCGTGGCCGCGGCCGCCCGGCAGCCGGTCGGCGCCGATGGTGTAGAACTTGCCGCCCGTGGTGAAGA
>DAOKZN010000129.1:0-6802 GCA_035325625.1 Mesorhizobium sp.
CAGGAAAGCCTGGACTACGGCCGCCTCGTCCAGCAGATCGACAACGGCCAGGGCGCCGCCCTGGAGCAGGTGCTCAACAGCGAGGGGCTGGGGAAGCTGCGCGGCAAGCTGGCGGAGCTGAATGCGGACTACCAGCAGAAGCTGGCCCTGTTCAAGCCGGGCTTCCCGGAGATGCAGCAGCTTCGCTCGCAGATCCGCGAACTCGAAAACCAGGTCAAGCAGGGCGTCCAGGCCATCACCGATTCGATCCGCATCAAGCATGGGGAGACGCAGGCGAAGGTCGACGACCTCAAGAAGAAGCTGGCGGAACTGGAGGCCGAGCAGGTCGCCTACCAGGACAAGAACATCCAGTACACGATCCTGAAGCGCGAGGTCGATTCCAACCGCTCGCAATATGACAGCCTCATCGCCAAGCTGAACGAGGTCGCCGTCGGCTCCGAACTGAGAACGCAGAACGCGGCCGTCGTGGACCTGGCGGTGCTGCCCCGCTCGCCCTATTCGCCGCGGCTGCCGCTCAACCTCGCCATCGGGCTGGCGCTGTCCATGGCGCTCGGCGCGGCGATCATCTACGTGCTGGAACTGCTCAACAACACCTTCACCACCCCCGAGCAGGTGGAGAAGGAGTTGCGGCTGCCGATCCTCGGCATCCTGCCGGCGCTCGAAGAGCGCGAATTCGGCCCGGCGATGGCCGATCCCAAATCCGGCCTGTCGGAGTCCTACCGGTCGCTGCGCACCTCGCTGCAGTTCTCCGGCGAGCAGGGCGCGCCGCGCGTGCTGCTCATCACCAGCTCGGAGCCGTCGGAAGGCAAGTCGACCACCGTCTACAAGCTGGCGGAGGATTTCGGGGCGCTCGGCGCCAAGGTGCTGGTGATCGACGCGGACCTGCGCAAGCCGACCCTGCACCGCGTCTTCAAGGTCGACAATGCCGTCGGCCTCAGCAACGTGCTGACCAGCACCATCCGCAAGAGCGACCTGCCCAAGCTCATCAAGCCGGCCAAGGTCAATGTCAGCGTCATGACGGCGGGCATGATCCCGCCCAATCCGGCCGATCTTCTTTCATCGACGCGAATGGGGCTCCTGCTGCAGAAGCTCGCCAAGACCTACGACATCGTGCTGATCGACTCGCCGCCCGTGATCGGCCTGTCCGACGCCCCCATTCTCAGCCGGCTGGCGGAAGCCACGCTTCTCGTCGTCTCCTCCAACCAGGTGACGCGCAAGGCGGCCCGGGCGGCGCTCAAGCGCATCAAGGCGGCCGGCTCCAATGTGGTGGGCGCGGCCTTCACCAAATTCTCGGTCCGCAAGCTCGACTACAATTACAGCTACAGGTACCTGAACTACAACTACTACAACTATGGCGACGACACGCCGAAGATAGAGAACAAGGCCGACGAGGGGGCCGCACCCAAACATGCCAAAACCTGGTCGTTTGCTGCTGTTTCTGACCGCCTGCGCCAGCATCTTCGCGATCTCGGCGATCGCATCAAGTCGGCTTCTTGAGACCGAGCGCCCTCAGCTTGCGCTGACGCTCTATCCCCTGAATGCCGAGGCGCTGATCAACGACACGGTCGCCACGCTCGGCCGTCAGGACGGCGACGTGCCGCTGGAGCAGATGGAGAGGGCCGTGCGCGCGGCGGTCCCGCTCAACGCCGGCGATGCCCGCATCTACAGCCTGCTGGGAGAGATCCTGCGGCGGCGCGGGCAGGACGAGGCCGCCTATGCCATGTTCGACCATGCGCTGGTGCTGGCCAGCACCGAAATCCATGCGCTGCAATGGTCGATCCAGCATGCCGTGGAGGCGGGCGACTATCGGCGCGCGGCGCAGCAGCTGGACGCCATGTTCCGGCGCTGGCCCGAGCGGATCGGCCCGATCGCGGCAGCGGTGCCCGGCGTGTTTTCGGACGCCGCCGGCTATGAAGCGCTGCTGGATCTGGTCAGGGCCACCCCGCCCTGGCGGTCCAGGCTGCTCGGCGAACTCAGCGGCGACGCGGCCGGCGATGCCGGCTTTGCCGCACGGCTCCTGCAGGATCTCGCGGTCGGCCCCTCCCCGCCCACGCCGGCCGAAACGGCGCGCCTGCTCGCCGGCCTGTTCAAGCGCAAGCAATACGACCTCGCCTACCGCACCTTCCTGCTGACCCTGGCGCCGCAGGAAAAGGACCTCTCCGGCTATGTATTCGACGGCGGCTTCCGCCAGGCTCCTTCCGGGCGAAGGTTCGACTGGACGGTGCGCCAGCAGCCCGGCGTCACCCTGACCCTGCCGAGCGGCGACGGCAGGAGCCCCTCGGGCGAGGGACTGGCCCTCGAATTCAACGAAACGCCCGTGCTGCGCATCGGCGTGGAGCAATATGTGCTGCTGCCGCCGGGCGCCTACGAACTGGAGGTCAAGGCAACGGCCGTGGCCGCCGACTTGCCGAAATCGCTGCTGTGGAGCCTGGACTGCATCGACCCCGGCCAGCCGGTGCTGCGGGCCGACGTGCCGGCCGGCGACTACCGCGACCGCATCCTCCGCTACAGCTTCTCCATACCGCAGAATTGCCCGGCACAGGTGCTGAGCCTGCGCACCAAGGCGGTGGCCGAAAGCTGGAGCAACCGCTACAGCGGGCGCATCCTGTTCCACCATATCCGCATTTCGGCGGCGCAGACATGACGGCCCCCGACATGGCAACCCCCGATATAGCGGCCCCCGATACAACGGCCATTGGCGCGACGGCCGGGGCTGCCGATGCCGGCAAGCGGGCGCGCAGCAGCCGCAACGTGCTGGGCACATGCCTGCTGGCGTGCCTGCTTGTGGGCGGCGCCACGCAGCGCGGACTTCTGGTGGACGCCGTCCTGCAGGTGCTGGTCGTCGCCGGCTCGGCCTATGTGCTCGCAAGCGGGACGCGGTCCGCTGCGGCGCGGCTCGGCACCGTCCTGTTCGCTCTCGTCCTCGCGGCGGGGGCCCTGCAATTGCTGCCGCTGCCGGTTTCGGTGCTCGAAATGGGCCGGCCGGCAGCGCTGCTTCCCTTCACCGGCGACGTGACGCCGGCGGTCGAAGCCGCGCCGATCAGCCTCAGCGCTTCGCGCACGGTGGAGGCCGTCATCTTCGCGCTGGTGCCGATCCTGTTCTTCATCGCCGCGGCAAGCCTGCCGCGGGACAAGCTCTCCGGCCTGCTGCCCTTCTTCGTGATCGGCCTGGTCTGCAACCTGATCGCGGCGGGCCTGCAATATTCGTTTGCCGGCAATACAACGCTGGGCGACGTTCTCGGCTACCGCGTCATGGTGGGCATGTTCGCCAATGTGAACCACTTCTCCACGCTGGTCTTTTCGAGCCTGCCGCTGATCGTCTATTTCGGCTTCTTCCACGGCCGGCCGGCTGTCGCCACGATGCTTCTTGTGCTGATATTCCTCGTCCTGCTGGCGGCCGGATCGCGCGCCGGCATCCTGATCGGCCTCGGCGTCACCGCCATCTCCGTCGGCTCGCTGATATGGCGCGGCCGGCTCGGCACCATCGCCATGCTGGTGCTGCTCGCGAGCTTCGTCGCCTATGGCTACGGCGCGCTGATCCATATCGGCGCCGAGCAACTCGACCCCGATTTCGGGCGCAGGGAATTCGCCGTCACCACTTGGCGGGCGATCCTCGACAACTGGTCCTGGGGCGCCGGCTTCGGCACGTTCGATCTGATCTATCCCTTCTACGAAAACCGCAACATGGTTCACGCCTTCTACGTCAACCATGCCCATAACGATTTCCTGGAGCTGCTGCTGGAGGGCGGGATCGCCGCGGGCGTGATCCTGTGCGTATATCTCGCCGCGCTCGCCCTGCGCACGTTTCAGGTCGTCAAGCGCCCTCTTCAGCGGCTGGCGCTGCTGTCGATCCTCGTCATCCTGCTGCATTCGCTGGTCGACTATCCGTTGCGGACGATGGCGATCGCCATGACCTTCGCCTTCTTCAACGCGCTGTTCTTCTCCGATGCTGGGTTGAAGCCGGCAGCGGGGCGCCGCACTTCGAACGGTGGCCGTAACCGCCCGGAAATACTGCCGCCGTCGTGAGCGCGGCCATGGCAGCCGCCGCCGGCGCCGTCAGGCAGTTCCGGCCTTCATGGCAACGCAGGCCGCCTCCACGGCCGGCCGCACCGACGCCTTCCAGTGCGGTAGGCCGACGCCGTGAAACGCCAGCACCCGCGCGCAGTCGAGACGGGAATCTGCCGGCCGCCGGACCGGCGTCGGGTAGTCGGTGGTGGTGATGCGCTCCACCGCGGCGGCGGGACCGCCGAACGAAAGCGAGCAGCGGAATATCTCCTCGGCGAAATCGGCCCAGCTCGCGCTGCCGCCCGCGGCCAGATGGAAGACGCCGCGCAACGCCGGATCGTCGCCGCGAAGCAGGTTGCGCGCGATCGCCAGGATCGCGTCGGCCAGATCGAGCGTCGAGGTCGGGTTGCCGATCTGATCGTCCACGATGCGGACGACCTCGCGCTCCTGCGCCAGCCGCAGCATGGTCCTGAGGAAATTGCGGCCGAACGGACCGTAGAGCCAGGCGGTGCGCAAGACGGCATGGTTCGCCGTCGCCCGGGCAACGGCCTGTTCTCCCAGCAGCTTGGAATGCCCGTAGACACCCAGCGGCACGGCGGGGTCGCTCTCCGCATATGGCGCACGCTTGGTGCCGTCGAAAACATAGTCGGTCGAAAGATGGATGACGGGGACGCCGAGAAGCGCGGCCCCCCTGGCAATCTCGCCGGGTGCCACGGCATTGACCGCCATGGCCGCTTCCACCTCCCGCTCCGCCTGGTCCACCGCCGTGTAGGCGGCGGCCGACACGACGAGATCGGGCCGCTGCCCGACGACGGCTTCGGCGACCGTTCCGGGGCGGGCGAGATCGAGGTCCGGCCGCCCGGCGAAAACGAGGTCGAAGTCGCCATGCGCGGCAGCTCGCTCGCGCAGCGAGCGGGCGACCTGGCCGTCGCGCCCGGTCACGAGGATGCGCGGGCGGCCGCCGTTCATGGCCCCGGGCTTTCCTGCAGCCCGGAGAGCGGCGGCAGCGACCTGTCCTTGTCGGAAAGGACGGCGCGGCCCGGCTCCACCGGCCAGGAAATGCCAAGCTGCGGGTCGCTCCAAAGGAGCCCCCGCTCGTGTTCCCTGCTGTAGTAGTCGGTCACCTTGTAGCCCACGCGGGTATTGGCGGCGAGGGTGCAGAACCCGTGCGCGAAGCCCGGCGGTATCCAGAGCTGGCGGCCGTTCCCGGCGGTCAGCTCGACCGCGGCGTGCCGGCCGAAGCTCGGCGAGCCGGGCCGCAGGTCGACCGCCACGTCGAGCAGCGCGCCGGCAAGGCAGCCCACCAGCTTGCCCTGGGCCTTCGGGTCGATCTGGAAATGCAGGCCGCGCACCGTGCCCGCCTCGACCGACAGGGACTCGTTTTCCTGCACGAAGTCATATGGGCCGCATCTGTCCCGGAACAGGTCGCGGCGGAACGTCTCGGCGAAATAGCCCCGGCCGTCGCCGATCCTGCGGGGCACGATCAGGACCAGCCCGTCAATGCCGGCATCAACGAAGTCCATCGCACGGCTCCCTTGCCGTCGTTTGCACGATCATGGCTCCGGCGCCCCGCCGGAAGCAAGGGGCTTGCGAAAGCGTGCCGCGATCTTTCCGATCGGCTTATGACGCTTCAAGTTTTGTCTCTGCGCAGGTCCTTGTCCCGAAACCGGTTCCGGCTTTCGCCGGACATGCGCTACGCCGCCGCCCGCCCGCCGGAGCGCAGGCGGCTGGGCAGGACCTTGAAATGGTCGCGGAAGCTCTTCGAGAAATGCGACGACGAGACGAAGCCGCAGGCCACGGCGACGTCCATGATGGGCATGGCGGTGAGCTCGATCAGCTGGCGCGCTTTGAGCAGCCGGAGCCCCAGATAGTGCTGCCACGGCGTGGTGGACAGGTGCCGCTCGAACAGCCGCTCGATCTGGCGGCGTGAAAGCTGGGCCCGCCGCGCGATCTCCTCCAGCGGCAGCGGCTCCTCGATGTTCTTTTCCATGAGCTGGAGGATGCGCAGAAGCTTCTTCGTGGCGCCCGCATAGCGCAGCCCCGGCGGCACGGACTGGCAGCTCGCCCCGTCGCGCCAGCGGTCGGCGGTCAGGTGCCGGCAGATGTCGCCGACAAGGTCGCCGCGCCGTTCGCGGATCAGGTCGATGGCAAGGTCGAAGGCGGCAAGCTCGCCCGCGCAGGTGACGAACTGGCCGTCGCGCACGAACAGCGCGTCGTCGACGTCGAGGTCGGAATAGAGCTCCGACAGCGCCGCCATCTTGCCCCAGTGGATCGTGCAGCGGGAGCTGCCCAGCACGCCGGCATCCGCCAGCAGCCAGGTCGCGGTGCCGAGCGCGTAGACGGGCACGCTGCGGCGCACGCAGTTGCGCAGGAACGCGCGCAGGTGCCGCGAGCCGTGGCGCTCGACCCCCTCGCCCGCGCACACCACCACCCCGCCTTGCAGGTCGAGCGCATGCACCTTCTCCATCACGCCGCCGGCCACTTCCACGCAGATGCCGCTGGCGCTCTCCACCGATCTTCCGTCCGGGCTCACCAGCCGCCAGCGGAACAGCTTGCGGCCGGCCAGCGAATTGGCCAGCCGCAGCGGCTCGATGAGCGACGACAGGCAAAGCTGCGAGAAGCCGGGCAGCAAAAGCACCAGGAATTCGGCCGGGTCGCCGCCCTGCGGGGAAAGGCCGCCGCGCGGCAGCAGCGCAGCGGGCGGCCGGCGGGCCGCCTCGAACTCCATATGCTGGCCCGGTGCGTTCATTCCCCGCTCACGTCACGCTCATGCGCGGATGCGGACGGCTTCGACCAG
>DAOKZN010000130.1:0-2226 GCA_035325625.1 Mesorhizobium sp.
CCCCGACATCTACGACGAGGACGGCGTCATCCGCGCCTCGTTCCTGTCGCATGTCGGCGCGGCCATCGCCGACCGCGACACGCTGGCGCTGAAGCGCGATGTCGGCGACCTGCACCAGTCCGAGCTCGGCCACCTGCTGGAGGCCCTGCTGCCCGAGCAGCGGCGCGCGCTGGTGGAACTGCTGGGCACCGATTTCGACTTCACCGCCCTGACCGAGGTGGACGAGGCGATCCGCCTCGACATCGTCGACAACCTGCCCAATGCGCAGATCGCGCAGGCGGTGCAGGAGCTCGATTCGGACGACGCTGTCTACATCCTGGAAGACCTCGACCAGGAGGACCGCGACGAGATCCTGTCGCAGCTTCCGTTCACCGAGCGCATCCGGCTGCGCCGCGCGCTCGACTATCCGGAAGAGACGGCCGGGCGGCGCATGCAGACCGAGTTCGTCGCCGTGCCGCCGTTCTGGACCGTGGGCCAGACGATCGACTACATGCGCGAGGACAAGAACCTCCCGGACCGCTTCAGCCAGATCTTCGTCATCGACCCCACCTTCAAGCTGCTGGGCGCAATCGACCTCGACCAGATCCTGCGTTCCAAGCGCGCGGTGAAGGTGGAGGACGTCATGCACGAGACGCGGCACGCCATTCCCGCCACCATGGACCAGGAAGAAGCGGCGCGCGAGTTCGAGCAGTACGACCTGCTT
Source organism: Mesorhizobium sp. (assembly GCA_035325625.1). Taxonomy (GTDB): domain Bacteria; phylum Pseudomonadota; class Alphaproteobacteria; order Rhizobiales; family Rhizobiaceae; genus Mesorhizobium. The sequence goes on from DAOKZN010000130.1 coordinate 704, forward strand.
TCCGCCGCCGTGGTGGACGAGAACGAGCGGCTGGTGGGCGTGCTGACCATCGACGACGTGGTCGACGTCATCCAGGAGGAGGCGGAGGAAGACCTGCTGCGCATGGGCGGCGTCGGCGACGAGGAACTGTCGGACTCCATCCTGTCGGCCTCGCGCTCGCGCGTGCCGTGGCTCCTGGTCAACCTGTTCACCGCCTTTCTCGCGGCGTCGGTCATCGGCCTGTTCGACGACACCATCCAGCGCATCGTGGCGCTGGCGGTGCTGATGCCGATCGTGGCCGGCATGGGCGGCAATGCGGGCTCGCAGACCATGACGGTGACGGTGCGCGCGCTGGCCACGCGCAACCTCGACATCTACAATGCCTGGCGGGTCATAAAACGCGAGATGGGCGTCGGCTTCATCAACGGGGCGGTGTTTGCCGTGCTGATCGGCACGGTGGCGGCCACCTGGTTCCAGAACGTCAATCTCGGCGGCATTATCGCCGCGGCCATGGTCATCAACATGTTCGCCGCCGCGCTTGCCGGCATCCTCATCCCACTCACCCTCGACCGGCTGAAGGTCGACCCGGCGGTGGCCTCGGCCGTGTTCGTCACCACCGTCACCGATGTGGTCGGCTTCTTCGCCTTCCTCGGCTTGGCGACATGGTGGTTCGGCAGGCCGTGACACCTTGGACGAAGGGAAGGGCAGGGCCTTGCACCGCGCCGGCCGGGCCGCTTCCGGCGGCGCCTGTCGCGCGCATCGTTCCGGGATCGGGCCCGGCCGTCCGCGACCTGCAGACCTCCGTGGCCGATGCCGGGCGGCTGAAGGCGGCCGCGTCGGCGCAGGAAAATCGCTGAGGGCCGTCGTTGAAATTGACTTTTACGTAAATGCCGTGCGAAATCCCGCCGCGGCAAATCGCGGCGGGCCGGCCGGTTCATAGGGCGGCGGTCGTGCCGGACGGGCAACCGGCGCCGGAGCGGTCTTTTCGGAAATGTCAGGCAACCATGCGCGGAGCGACGATGCGGGAATATTATTCGATCACCGAGCTCACGCGCGAGTTCGACATTTCGACGCGCACGCTGCGCTTCTACGAGGACGAGGGGCTGATCCAGCCGGTCCGCCGGGGGCGCACGCGGCTGTTCCGCCCGTCCGACCGGCATCTCATCCGCCAGATCTTGCGCGGCAAGCGGCTCGGCTTCTCCATCAGCGAGATCCGCGAGATCATCCAGATGTACAAGGCGCCGCCGGGCGAGGTGGGCCAGCTCAAGCTCATGATCAAGCGCATCGAGGAGAAGCGCGACGACCTGCGCCAGAAGCGGCGCGACCTGGAGGAGACGCTGACCGAACTCGACCAGGCGGAGGAAGCCTGCGTGGAGCGGCTGGCGGAACTGGGCGTCAACACCTGAGCGGCGGCCTTTTGGCAGGCGCGGACCTGCCCGCCGCATCGCCCGGCAGGACCGTCGATCTCAGATGATGCCGTGCTTACGCAGCAGCGCCTGCTCGTCGCCCGTCACCCATCCGAAGATTTTCGGTTCCTCGCCGAG
>DAOKZN010000130.1:2326-6769 GCA_035325625.1 Mesorhizobium sp.
TGCCATGGAGCGCTCGTATCGCTCGAAAAGCCGCCTTACGCTCGTCTCCATCGTCTGCGCTCCTTGCGCGCCGGCGTGGCGCCGATCAGATCCAGCGGCGCACGCGCCTGGAATAGTCGCGGTAGCGCTTGCCGAAGCGCTCGCTCAGCACCTTTTCCTCGAATTCGATGGCGAGCTTGGTGGTGAGGAAGGCGGCGGCGAAGGCCAGCAGCAGGAACCACACGCTGCCGACGATCAGGCCGATGCCGATCAGCAGCACCGTGTTGGCGAGATAGATGGGATTGCGGCTCACGGCGAACGGGCCGGCGGTCAGGAGATGCTCGGGCATGCCTTTCGGGTTCAGCGTCGTGCGGGCGCGCATCATCATGCGGATCGAGCTAACCCACAGCGCCGCCACCGCCAGCAGGCAGAGCCCGCCTATGGCGAAGAGGATGTCGGCCAGCACGCCGCCCAGCCACGGCAGCGGCAGGAAAAGATGGAGCAGCACACCCGCCAAGATGGCGGCCAGATAGATCAGCGGCGGCCAGGGTATGCCGTGTCCGTTCTTGCTGCTCATGGCGTTTCCCCTCCCTGCATTGCACCGTCGGTTTCGGCCGTGCAGGTGGCTGCAAGGTCCCGCACCCCTTGCTGGAAGGCGTCGTCGCCGCTGCCCTTGTAGAGCTTTTCCAGCATCCCTTCCTCCTGCAGCCGGCCCAGCATGCAGCCACAATAGCGCGTGCAGAAGGCGGCGTCGCGGGTCTCGGCGCAGCTTGCCCGGCAGGCGTCGGCAAAGCCTTCCTGCGGCGGGCGGCTTTCGGGCGGCATGACCTGCGCGAACAGCCACACGCAGGCGATCAGCACCGGCTGGTGGACGAGATAGACGGCGAGGCTGTGGCGGCCGGCGAAGGCGAGCGGGCGGGCCCAGCGCGGCTGGGGCAGCGCCGCCAGCCGCGCCAGCAGGCCCGACGACCTGGCGAGCCCGGTGGCGCCGATGCCGGCCAGCACCGCGCCGAACCAGGGAAACAGCGGCACGTAGTCGTTGGAGCGCGGATCGGCGCTGGAAAGCCCCACCCACCACAAGGCGGGATGGTCGAAGAAGCCGGAGCGCAGATAGTGGGGGGCGGCGACCACCAGCACGGCCGCCGCCAGGGTGACGAGCGCCGGCAGGCGCAGGAAGGCGAGGCCGAGCAGGCTCGCCAGCGCGATCTGGTGCAGGATGCCGAAGAAGATGAAGCTGTCGGGCGTGGCGAGGCGCGTCGCCGCCGTGATGGCCAGCGCTGCCGCCGCCACCATGGCCAGCCGCTTCCAGAAGCCTTTCCAGCGGATGCCGCCGCCGTGCGCCAGAACGAGGCTGACGCCGACCAGGAACAGGAAGGTGGAGGCGATGCAGCGCGCATAGACCTTCCACGGGCCGAAGGCGGTCAGGCCGGCATGCGCGTAGCCGAAGAATTCGAGGTCCCAGGTGAAATGGTAGCTGGCCATGGCCACGAGAGCCGCGCCGCGCATCATGTCGATGGCGGCGATGCGCTTCGTCGGTGTCGGGGCGGTCCCGGTCGGCTGTTCGGCGGTCATGATCCTCTCGTGCGCCTCGCGCCGGACGAGGGGTAGAGTCAAAGCGGCGGCCTGTAAAGTTGGGCCAGTGCCGGAAAGTCTTTGGCCGGCTTCGTATTCCGGCCGTCTGCGGTCGGTTTCCTGCTACTGACGAGGCAAACCACTGCGCACAGTGCGGCGTACGAATCCGTTTCGGGAGACGGGGTGACATCCTTCATGGCTACGCATGTCCGCCATCCCATCTGGCTTCCGCAGGTGCGCGCGGCGGGCGCCCGCACCTTCGCCACGCTCTATTCCATCGAATCCTTCGCGCGGGCCACGGTCTCCAGCGTCATCCCGATCCAGGCCTACGAGATCCTGCGCAACGAGCAGACCGTATCCATGCTCTACACGCTGGTGTCGCTGGCCGGCCTGTCGGTGACGCTGTTCATGCCGATCTTCATCCGGCGCTTCGCGCGGCGCTGGGTCTATACGGCGGGCGCCTGCCTGCTCGCCGTCGGCTCGCTGTTCTTCGTCACGCACAGCCTGTGGGGGCAGTTCCTGGGCATGCTGTGCCGGGTCATGGGCGCCAGCGCGCTGTCGATCACGCTCAACCTCTATATCATGGACCATATCCGCAAGGCGGACTTCATGCGGGCCGAATCGCTGCGCATGGCATGGTCGATGTTCGCCTGGACGGGCGGGCCGACGCTCGGCATCTTCCTTTACACGCATTACGGCGTCTATGCCGCCCACGGCGCGGTCGCCGTCTTCGCCGTCATCCTGCTCGCGCTGTTCTGGTTCTACAGGCTGAGCGACAATCCGATGATCGCGGCGGGCCAGAGCCGCGCCGCCAATCCGCTGGCCAATATCGGCCGCTTCGTGCGCCAGCCGCGCCTGCGCCTGGCATGGCTGATCGCCTTCGGCCGCTCCTGCTACTGGACCACCTTCTTCGTCTACGGGCCGCTTTTCATGGTCATCACCGGGCAGGGAGAGCTTGCCGGCGGCCTTTTGGTGTCGGCGGGCAACGCGCTCCTGTTCGCGGCGATCTTCTGGGGCCGGGCCGGAAAGCGCTTCGGCGCCCGGCGCATCATCACGCTGGCCTTCGTGGCCATGACGGTGCTGCTGCTGGCCGCCGGCGCGGTGGGCGAGGCGGCGCCGCTGCTGACGGCGGGGCTTCTGCTGTGCGGCGCGTTCTTCACCATCGCGGTGGACGCGCTCGGCTCCACCGCCTTCATGCGCGCCGTTCGCTCCTACGAGCGGCCGCAGATGGCGGCGGTCTACCGCACCTATCTCGATTTTTCGGAACTGACCCCGCCGCTGGTCTATTCCGTGGTGCTCACCTTCTTCGGCCTGGGGTCGGTGTTCGTCACGCTCGGTTGCCTGACGGCGGCCTGCGCCATCGTGACCTGGGTCTACCTGCCGAAGTCGATGTGATGTGACCGGCGCCCGGCGCGCATGGAGGCGCCGATGGCGGATTCGGATTTGCCGGCTGCCGCGATTCTTCCTATAGTGCCGGCGTCGTCGGTCCCGAGAGGGACCAAAGAGGGAATGCGGTGCGGGCCTTGGCCCAATGCCGCTGCTGCCCCCGCAACTGTGTGCGGTAGTCCTCCCCGATAGCCACTGGAGTTTTCTCCGGGAAGGCGGGGAAGGGCGCTGATCCGCGAGCCAGGAGACCTGCCGGCGACATCGAAAATGGCTTCAGGGCCCTCGGGTGGAGGGTGAAAGGGACAGATATGAATACGGCTTCGGCTTCTCTCGGGGCGTCCGCCTCCGCGTCATCGCGCTATGTCCAGCTCGCCATGGCGGCGCTGCTCGGCATCTTCATCGTCGGCTTTGTCGGCTTCTCCCACATCGACGCGGTCCACAACGCCGCGCACGACAACCGCCATTCCATGGCGTTCCCCTGCCACTGAAGAAGGGAGCGCAATCATGAGCGTGTTTCGCAACGTCGTGTTCGTCGCGGCGGTGGCCGGGCTCGTGGCCGGCATCGCCCTGGCCGTGATGCAGGCCTATGCCACGGTGCCGCTGATCCTGAAGGCGGAAGTCTATGAACAGGCCGGCGGCGGCCATCAACATGACCACGCCGCCACCGAGAGCAGCGGGGCGGGAGAGGCCGTGAGCGGTGCCGCCACCAGCGAGGAAGCCGCCGCCCCCGCTGAAGAGGAGGACGAGGGCTGGGAGCCGGCCGACGGCTTCGAGCGCTTCGCCTACACCGTGCTTTCCAACGTCGTCACCGGCATCGGCTTCGCGCTGATCCTGGTCGCGGCGTCAGAGCTTGCCGGCGGCATCGGCAACTGGCGCCAGGGCGTGTTCTGGGGGCTGGCCGGCTTTTCCGTCTTCACGCTGGCGCCGGGCCTTGGCCTGCCGCCGGAACTGCCGGCCATGCCGGCCGCTGACCTCGCCGCGCGCCAGGTCTGGTGGGTGGCGACGGTGCTTGCCACCGCTGCGGGGCTGGCGCTGATCGCCTTCCGCAAGTCGCTGCCGCTGACGCTGCTGGCCGTGGCGTTGATCGTGGCGCCGCACATCGTCGGCGCCCCGCAGCCCGACAGCTTCGAGACGCCGATCCCCGAAGGTCTGCACCACCAGTTCGTGGTGGCGGTGACGGTGACCAACCTGCTGTTCTGGCTGGTGCTGGGCGCGGCGGCCGGTGTCGCGCGCGGCCGCGTCACCGGCGAGGCGGCGAGCCTGCGCGACAGCTTTGCCTGAGGCCGGCACGCTGACGCTGCTGATCGGCGGCGCGCGCTCCGGCAAGAGCGCGTACGCCGAGAAGCTGACGGCCGGCCACCCCGCGCCGTGGGCCTACGTCGCCACCGCCGAAGCGCATGATGCGGAGATGTCCCAGCGCATCGGCCATCACCGCGCCCGCCGGGGCGAGGGATGGGAGACGATCGAGGCGCCGCTCGACCTTGCCGGCGCGCTGGCGGCGCTGCC
>DAOKZN010000131.1:0-211 GCA_035325625.1 Mesorhizobium sp.
TCTTTCCGGTTAGGAAATCCGCCCAATCATTCATTAGGATTCGTCGCTTGTCGAAGAACGCGGTGCGCTTTTATGCCAGTTCGACCTCGCCGCCCGTAGTGTGAGCCAACGCCGCCTCCGCGATTTCTCCTGCGAAGTCCGTTTGTTCCGCTGCCCAATCCCGGAATGTTGATCGGAGGCCGTGTGTGTCGGCATCTTTCGGCCCGAACCT
>DAOKZN010000131.1:236-6722 GCA_035325625.1 Mesorhizobium sp.
GGTCCGGCAAAGACAAAGTCGGTCGGTTTAGTACGCTTTGTGCGCACAGCCTTGAGGATAGCCAGCGCTGGCCCAGAGAGGGGAACACGGTGTTCCTGTCGCATCTTCATGCGGTCGGCTGGTATCACCCACGCAGCGCCTTTCAGATCGATTTCTCGCCACGTGGCGTGCGCCGCCTCACCGTACCGGCAAGCGGTCAGCATGATGAACCGAAGGATTAGTGCGCTTGTGTTCTTGTTGTCAGCAACTGCTGCGTAGAGGCCGGGAGCAGCGACGTACGGCACTGCGATGTGGTGAGCCACTTTCTGGATCCGGCGGGGCACGGCGAGACGATGACTGAGATTTCCCTTCCAGATCGCAGGGTTCTCTCCTGTGCGATACTTCTTTGATTTCGCCCAGTCGAGCACCTTCTCGATCCGCCCCCGCAATCGCTTGGCGGTTTCGATTCGGTCCAACCAGATCGGTTCCAATATGTTCACAATGTCGTCGCTATCGATCTGATCGACAGGGAGTTTTCCGATCTCTGGATAAGCAAGTTGCTCCAGTGTCGCGCGCCATTGGTAGCGGTGCTTCGGATTGGCCCATCCGGGTTCGTGCGCCTTTAGGTAGGCCTCAGCGCACTCCTTGAACGACGGAACGTCACCTGGCCTATTGTTCTTCCGTTTGGCAGTTAGCGGGTCAGTACCGTCGAGCAACAGCTTCTCCGCAGAGACTGCCTTTCGCTTGGCCTCTGTTAGCGTCAAGAGGCGAGCCGAGCCCAATCCCATCCAGCGGGTCTTGCCGGCACGTTTATATCGGAACAGCCAAGAGCGTGCGCTGCCGTTGTTTTGAATCCTAAGATAGAGTCCGTGGTCGACTCGAAACGAGCCGTCGCCGTTCAGCGCTGCGATCTCGATGGCGGTCAACGATTTGGTCATTACTACCCCATTCGCGTTTGCCAACATCATAGCAAATTCGCTCGTAGTTTGCCACCGTTGCTACACCTATTGCTACACCATCTATGATGGAACTTGATGGTTCAGAGTGGATGCCGCCAGACTCATTGGGGTCTCGGATTGCGGTATAAATACTAGTTATTTCAACGGCTTAGTGGAGATATATTGAAAGAAACCACGGGCTTAGGGGGAAGCATTTTATCCGCCGGTGGTGGAGCTGAGGGGGATCGAACCCCTGACCTCGTCATTGCGAACGACGCGCTCTCCCAGCTGAGCTACAGCCCCGTCCAGCGGATGGCGCATTTACGAGGCGAGGCCGCTGCCTGTCAAGCGAGCATTTGGCGAGCATTTGGCGAGCATTCGGCGCGCATCTGCCGGGCATCTGGCAGGCGTTCGACCCGCGGCCGGTACGGGGCGGGCACCCGGCGCTGCCGGCAGGCCGGCCAGGCAAGGAAAGCGCGGCGGCGAAGCGGGCTCTTGCCGGTTTTCCCGCTAATGGCTACATGTCGGCGACAATCGGAGACCGGCATGATCGCCCTCATTCAGACAATCGTCCTGGCGCTCGACCTCTACTGGTGGATCATCATCGCCGCGGCGATCTTTTCCTGGCTCTACGCCTTCAACGTGGTCAACCCGCGCAACCAGGTGGTCGGCGCCATCGGCAACGCGCTCTACCGGCTGACCGAGCCGGCGCTGCGGCCCATCCGCCGCTTCATGCCGGATCTCGGCGGCATCGACATCTCGCCCATCATCCTGCTGCTCATCCTGTTCTTCCTGCGCCAGTTCATCATCACCACGGTCGTGCCGCTGGTGGTGTGAGCGCGCCGATGGAAGGGCCGCTGCGGCTGCGCAAGGACGGCATCGAGCTTTTCGTGCGGCTGACGCCGAAATCCTCGGCCGACGCGGTCGAGGGAGCCGAGACCGGGGCCGACGGGCGCCGCTACCTGAAAGCGCGGGTCCGCGCCGTTCCCGAAAAGGGCGCCGCCAACACGGCGCTGGAGAAGCTGCTGGCCAAGGCGCTCGGCGTGCCGGCCACCACCGTCTCGGTCGTCGCCGGCGGCACCTCCCGGCTGAAATGCGTGCGGGTGCTGGGAGATCCGGCGGCGCTTGCCGCGCGCGCCGGAACTCTCGACTGAAAGGAACTCTTGGCTGAAAGGAACTCTTGGCTGAAAGGACCCTCGGCTGAAAAAAGGCCGCCGCCGCGCGGAGGGCAGCGGCGGCCGCCCATCACGGCACTGCCTCACCGTGCTGGGTGATGTCGAGGCCTTCCATCTCCTCCTGGGCGCTCGGGCGCAGGCCGACCAGCGCCTTGACGATGGTGAGGATGACGAAGGTGGCGATCGCGGTCCAGGCGATGGTGAACACGATGCCGTAGAGCTGGGTGGCCACGGATGCGTTCTCGCCGAGGCTGTTGATGGCGGGATCGGCGAGAAGGCCGGTCAGCAGCGCGCCTATGACGCCGCCGACGCCGTGCACGCCGAAGGCATCGAGCGAATCGTCGTAGCCCAGCGCGTGCTTGACCTTGACCGCCGCCACGTAGCAGACGATGCCGGCCACGATGCCGATGATCAGCGCGCCCGTCGGGTTGACGAAGCCGGCGGCGGGCGTGACGGCGACCAGCCCGGCCACGGCGCCGGAGATGATGCCGAGCACGCTCGGCTTGCCGGCCACGGCCCATTCGCAGAACATCCAGGCAAGCGCCGCCGCCGCGGTGGCGACCTGGGTGTTGAGCATGGCGGCGCCGGCGAGCCCGTCGGCGGCCAGTTCGGAACCCGCGTTGAAGCCGAACCAGCCGACCCACAGGAGCGAGGCGCCGATCACCGAATAGACCAAATTGTGCGGCGCCATGTTGACGCTGCCATAGCCTTCGCGCCTGCCCAGCACCAGCGCCGTCACCAGGCCGGCCACGCCGGCGTTGATGTGGACGACGGTGCCGCCGGCGAAGTCGAGCACGCCGGCGGAGCCGAGGAAGCCGCCGCCCCACACCCAGTGGGCGATCGGGGCGTAGACAATGAGCAGCCACAGCGCCATGAAGATCAGCAGGGCCGAGAACTTCATGCGCTCGGCGAAGGCGCCGGCGATCAGCGCCGGCGTGATGATGGCGAAGGTCATCTGGAAGGTCGAGAACACGAATTCGGGGATGTTGGCCACCCCCGGCGCCCACAGCGTCTCCACCGTGATGCCCCGGTGGAACGCCTTCGACAGGCCGCCGACGAAGGCGTTGAGCGTGCCGCCGTCGGAAAAGGCCAGCGAATAGCCGGCGATGAACCACAGCACCGTGACGAGGCAGCAGATGGCGAAGCTCTGCATGACGGTGGCCAGCACGTTCTTCTTGCGCACCATGCCGCCATAGAACAGCGCAAGGCCGGGAATGGTCATCATCAGCACCAGCGCCGTGGAGGTCAGCATCCAGGCGGTGTTGCCGGAATCGAGCGCCGGCGCCGGGGCGGCGGGTGCGGCCTCCTGAGCCAGCGCGGCCGTGGCGCCCATGGTTCCCGCCAATGCGGCGAAAGCGAGCGTGCGGGCGGCAATGTGGCAGGCGGACGCGCGGCGGACGGGCGGCCTGAGAATGGAAGGAATTTTCATTCTGTTTCTCCGTTGGCATTCTCCCGCCATGCGCAGGGCGCACCCATGTCCGTCTCGCCGGCCGGGGACCCCGCCGCAGACATGGCTTTGCCCCGCTTTCGACGGGGATCGTCCTTCCGGATTCAAGCCCCGTGCCAATTGCCGGGGCAGAAGCCAATTTCCTGAAAGAAAAGGAGATTTTCGACGCATCGGCGATGTGCGAGCCAATGCGCGGAAACTTTCTGGCTAAAAACGGGGCAAAATTTGCCGATTGCCTATTGTGTAGGCAGACGGCGCAGGCGGACCAGCCCTTCCTGGGCGACGGAGGCGACCAACGTGCCGTCGCGCCCATAAAGGGCGCCGCGGTTGAAGCCGCGGGCGCCGGAGGCGGAGGGGCTGTCCTGGGTGTAGAGCAGCCAGTCGTCCAGCCGGTGCGGGCGGTGGAACCACATGGCGTGGTCGAGGCTGGCGGCCTGGATGTCGGGGTCGAACAGGGCCCGCCCGTGCGCGAAGGTCGAGGTGTCGAGCAGCGTCATGTCCGACAGGTAGGCCAGCAGCACCGAATGCAGCCGCGAATCGTCGGGAACCGGGCCCACGAACCGGATCCAGACGTTCTGGCGCGGCGGCAGCTTGTCGCGGCTGGAATAGTGCTCGAGGTTGACGGGACGGATGTCCAGCGGCCGCTCGCGGGCCCAGAACTTGCGGATCGCCGTGGGAATATGCTCGATCGTCTGCAGAAGCTCGTGCTGCGTGGGCAGTTCCTCCGGCGATGGCACGTCCGCCGGCATCGGCATCTGATGGTCCAGCCCCTCTTCCCTGACCTGGAAGGAGGCTTCCAGCGAGAAGATCGCCAGCCCGTGCTGCACCGCCGTCACCCGGCGCGTGGTGAAGGAGGAGCCGTCGCGAAGGCGGTCCACCTCGTAGACGATTGGCACCTTGATGTCGCCCGGCCGCATGAAGTAGCCGTGCAGGGAATGGACCTGGCGGTCGGCTTCCACGGTGCGCTGGGCGGCAACCAGCGCCTGCGCGATGGTCTGGCCGCCGAACACGCGCTGCCATTCCACCTGGGGGCTGCGACCACGATACAGGTTGTGTTCCAGCTCCTCGAGGTCGAGAATGCCGAGAAGCTGCTCGATCGGCGTCGTCATGTGGCGCTGTCCTCGCACGAAACCTGCAGCGGGTTTCCGACAGGAGCGGCGGGCAGTCAAGGGGCGGATCGGCCGGCGCGGGCCGGTAGCCGGCGAATGTGCAAGGAGCAGGCGCGATGGAGCAGAACAACGAAGCCGCCGGCCGGGCCGGGCTCGACGTGCTGATCGCGGGTGCCGGCTATGTCGGGCTGGCGACGGCGGTGTCGATCAAGCAGGCGCGGCCCAGCCTCGCCGTCGCCGTGGTCGATGCCGCGCCGGAGGGCGCATGGCGGCGCGACGGCCGCGCCTCGGCGATCGCGGCGGCGGCCTGCCGCATGCTGGAGCGACTGGGCGTGTGGGACGAACTCGCGCCCGAGACGCAGGCGATCACCGACATGGTCATCACCGATTCGCGCACCTCCGACCCGGTGCGGCCGGTGTTCCTGACCTTCGCCGGCGAAGTGGCGCCGGGCGAGCCCTTCGCCCACATGATCTACAACCACGACCTCAACGGCGCGCTGCGCCGCCGGGCCGCGGAACTCGGCATCGACATCATGGAAGGCATCGCCGTCCAGGCTTTCGACACGGATGTCGGTGGCGTCACCGTGCATCTGGCGGACGGGGCGACGCTGAGGGCGCGGCTGCTGGTGGCGGCCGACGGGGTCAAATCCAGGCTGCGCGACATGGCCGGCATAAAGACCGTGCGCTGGGCCTATGGCCAGTCCGGCATCGTCTGCACCGTGGCGCACGAGCGCCCGCACAATGGCCGCGCCGAGGAGCACTTCCTGCCGGCCGGCCCCTTCGCCACGCTGCCGCTGAAGCCGGACAAGGACGGCACCAACCGTTCCTCAATCGTCTGGGCGGAGCGCACCGAGGACGCCGAAAAGCTGGTCGGCGGCGACGAGCTGGTGTTCGAGACGGAGCTGGAGCATCGCTTCGGCCTCCAGCTCGGCGAGATCCGCGTCATGGACAAGCCGCGCGCCTGGCCGCTGGGCCTGACCCTGGCAAGGGAATTCGTGGCGCCGCGCTTCGCGCTGGCCGGCGACGCGGCCCACGGCATCCATCCCATCGCCGGGCAGGGGCTGAACCTCGGCTTCCGCGACGTGGCGGCGCTGGCCGAGGTGGTGGTCGAGGCCGACCGGCTCGGGCAGGACATCGGCGCCCTCGACGTGCTGGAGCGCTACCAGCAATGGCGGCGCTTCGACACGGTGCAGATGGGCGTGACCACGGACGTGCTGAACCGGCTGTTCTCCAACGACATCGCGCCGCTGCGCGCCCTGCGCGACGTCGGGCTCGGCCTCGTGGAGCGCATGCCGCGCCTGAAGGAGTTCTTCATCCGCCAGGCTTCGGGGCTTTCCGGCGACACGCCGCGGCTCCTGCGCGGCGAGGCGATCTGAACCGTTCCTGCTTCTACCGCACCACCCTCACCACGGTGCGATCCGACAGAAGCGGCAGAAGCCTCGCCATGGTGCGCGCGCTCACGGCCACGCAGCCTTGCGTGGGGGTGAAGTCCGGCCGGGCGAGATGGAAGAAGATGGCGCTGCCGCGTCCGCGCCGGCGCGGACGGATGTTCCAGTCCAGCACCAGGCAGGCGTCGTAGAGCCGGTCCGGGCGCTGCATGTATTCATGGCTCACGGGATAGGGCAGCCTGACCGGGCGGTTGTAGTTGCGGTCGTCCGGCACCTCGCACCAGCCGAGATCCGCGTCGATCGGCGCCATGGCAAGCCGGGTGCGGCGCGCGGCGGCGAAATGGTCGGGCCTGAAATAGCCGCACAGGATGCGCATCTCTGCCAGCGGCGTCGCCCCGTCGCCCTCGCGCTTGGCGGCCGAGATGCCGCCGCGACCCAGCGCGCAGGGAA
>DAOKZN010000132.1:0-6690 GCA_035325625.1 Mesorhizobium sp.
TGACGTTGAACGGCCGGTCGGTGAGCCGCCGGATCGCCGCGATCGCCTCGCGCAAAGCGGGCGGCCGCAGATAGGCCGCGCCGAGCGACCCCAGCCCGCCGGCGTTCGAGACGGCGGCGACCAGCTCCGGCGTCGTCGGCCCGCCCGCCATCGGCGCCTGGATGATGGGATGCTCGATGCCGAGCAGGTCGAGAAGCGCGCGGTTCGGCCACATCTGCCGGCTCCCTCAGAACAGCCTTCTCAGAACAGACCCTCGATCTCGCCGGCGGGGTTCAGGCGGATCCCCTCGGCCGCGGGCAGGCGCGGCAGGCCGGGCATGGTCATGATGTCGCCGCAGATCGCGACGACGAACTCCGCTCCGGCGGCGAGGCGCAGCTCGCGGATCTCGACCAGATGCCCGGACGGCGCGCCCTTCGCCGCCGGGTCGGTCGAGAAGCTGTACTGCGTCTTCGCCATGCAGACCGGCAGATGGCCGAAGCCCGCCTCCTGATAGCGCCGATATTGCTCGGCCACCCGCGGCGGGACGTCGATGTCGGCCGCGCCGTAGATCTCGCGCGCGATCATACGCGTCTTCTCGACGAGCGGCAGCTCGTCCGGATAGAGGGGGCGGAAGCGCGCGCGGCCCGATCCTGCCCGGTCCCCGGTCAGATCGACGACGATCCGCGCCAGATCCTCGGCGCCGGCGCCGCCCTCCGCCCAGTGATTGCAGACCGCCATCGGCACGCCGAGCGTCGCGCAGAAGGCCCGCACCACCTCCAGCTCCGCCTCCGTGTCGGCGGTGAAGCGGTTGACCGCCACCGCCGCCGGCACGCCGAAGCGGGCCACGTTGCGCAGATGCCGGTCGAGATTGGCGAGGCCGCGGCGCACCGCCTCCGGGTCCGCGCGCGACAGCGCCTCGCGGGCGACGTCGCCGTGGAACTTCAGCGCCCGCACCGTGGCGACGACGACCGCCAGATCGGGCCGCAGGCCGGCCTTGCGGCACTTGATGTCGAAGAACTTCTCCGCGCCGAGATCGGCGCCGAAGCCGGCCTCGGTCACCACGTAGTCGCCGAGCTTCAGCGCCGTGCTGGTGGCCACCACCGAGTTGCAGCCGTGGGCGATGTTGGCGAAGGGGCCGCCATGCACGAAGGCGGGGTTGTTCTCCAGCGTCTGCACCAGGTTGGGCTGGATGGCGTCCTTGAGCAGCACCGCCATGGCGCCGTCGGCCTTGAGGTCGCGGGCAAAGACCGGGCTCTTGTCGCGGCGATAGGCCACGATGATGTCGCCCAGCCGCTTCTGCAGGTCCTTCAGGTCGCGCGCCAGGCACAGGATGGCCATCACCTCGGAGGCCACGGTGATGTCGAAGCCGGCCTCGCGCGGATAGCCGTTGGCCACCCCGCCGAGCGAGCAGACGATCTGCCTCAGCGCCCGGTCGTTCATGTCCATGACGCGCCGCCAGGCCACCCGGCGCATGTCGATGCCGAGCTCGTTGCCCCAGTAGATGTGGTTGTCGATCAGCGCGGCCAGCAGGTTGTGGGCGCTGGTGATGGCGTGGAAGTCGCCGGTGAAGTGCAGGTTCATGTCGTCCATCGGAACGACCTGGGCCATGCCGCCGCCGGCAGCCCCCCCCTTCATGCCGAAGTTCGGCCCGAGCGAGGCCTCGCGGATGCAGATCACCGCCTTCTTGCCGATGCGGTTCAGGCCGTCGCCGAGGCCCACCGTCGTCGTCGTCTTGCCTTCGCCCGCCGGCGTCGGGTTGATGGCGGTGACCAGGATCAGCCTGCCGTCCCTGTTGCCCTGCACCGACTTGATGAACTCTGCCGAAACCTTCGCCTTGTCGTGACCGTAGGGCAGAAGATGCTCCGCCGGGATCCCGACCCGGGCGCCAACCTCCTGGATCGGCTTCTTCTTCGCAGCGCGCGCAATCTGGATGTCGGACTTCACTTCGGCCATGAAGGCGCTCCCATTCCTCTAGCTTGCCGGGCGACCGCCGCCCAAGGCTGCGCATACAAGCCCGAGAGGCGGCCGGCCCGCCGTCTCAAAACAGGCGCGGAATGCGCAAAAAACGACAGCGCGTCCGGCTCGCCGCAACCGCCCGACCGGCATGATCAGCGATCCAGCACCGAGCGCAGCTCGACGATGTTCGAGCGCACCTGCAACAGGTTGAAGCCCATGGTGGCGAGATGCGAGGGAAAGAACGCGCTCGATTCGTTTCCGTTGGAAATGATCCAGGGCTGGACGTTGAGCGAGGTGCGCAACTGGCCTTCCATGCGCGTCCACAATGCGGTGAGGTTGCGCTCGGCGATGATGGCGGCGAAGTCGGACCGGGCGGCCACCAGGATGCCGTAATAGGCGTAGAGCTGGCCGTAGGCGAACCAGAAGCGGTCGTCGGCGCGCATGTCGAACCATCCGGCGTCGGAAGCGTCGATGCGCTGGCGCAGTATGTCGGAGGTCGAGCCGATGTCGCCGGCGATGCGGTCCAGGAACTGCATCAGGTTGTCGGCGCGGGCGTCGAAGGTGGCCTGGCATTTCTCCAGGCTGGCGTTGAAGGCGCGCAGCTTGCCGATCGCCTCGCGATAGACGCTCGGCGTGGGCCGCGTGGGGCCGCGCAGGCCGATGTACCAGGCGGTCTCGCTCCAGGCCAGCGCGGTGCGCGCGTCCTGCAGGTTCTGGTCGATCTGCGAGGTGCCGCGCACGCGCCCGAGCGTGTCGACCAGCTCCGTGGTGGTGCGGCGCATGACCTGGTTGATGCCGAGCTGGAACGCCGCCTTGTTGTCGAAGAAGGGGGTGTTCTTCCATTCGACGCCGAACAGCCCCAGCTTGGAGAGCACCATGGAGGAGACCCAGGCGTTCTGGTTGACGTTGAAGTCGATCAGATCGGCCGAAACGCCGGCAATGGCGGAAGGCTTGCAGCTTTGCGCCGGCTGGGCGGAGCCGCCCTGGACGGGCGCCGCCGCGCCGACCGGGTCGCCGGCGCCGGTGCTCTCGCGCGCCTCGGCAAGCGTGGCCGGATAGTCCGGGTTGAAGTTGGTCCAGAACTGGGTGACGTAGAAGAAATAGCCGTAGAGCGCCACGAGCACCAGCAGGACGGCGCCGATGGCCCCCCTGAGCATCCAGCCGCGCCCCCAGTACCAGCGGGCCGCCCACATGAACGGCCACAGGATGGCGCCGATCAGGAAGCCGAGGGCGCGGCCGATCCACTGGAACAGCCAGGTGAAGAAGCCCACGATCGGATCAAGCATGAGGTCCCCCTCGCGAAAGCCGCGCCGTCTCCGTCATCAGATATGCGGTTTTGGCGGCGCCCACAACCGGCGGCAGTCAATGTCAGGCTTACCAAAGGGCGAGGCTTGCCAAAGGCAAAGGAAGGGGAGGGTCGCATTCGCCCACCCGCCCGCCACCGGCACGGCGCCGGATGGGGACGGATGCTCGGCGCCGGGGCGCCCCTGAACCTGTAAGGTCGAACCTGTAACGTCGGCGAGCTTACGAAGCGGTGCTCGCCGGTGCTGCCGGCTTGCGTGGCGCAACGGCCCGCGGCTTCTTGACCGGTGCAGCGATCAGGCCCTCGCGGATGGCGAGCTTGCGTGCGGCCTTGCGCGTGCGGCGTATGGCTTCGGCCTTCTCGCGGCCGCGGCGTTCGGAAGGCTTCTCGTAGGCGCGGCGCGCCTTCATCTCGCGGAAGACGCCTTCCCGCTGGAGTTTCTTCTTCAGGGCTCTGATGGCCTGTTCGACATTGTTGTCACGTACGAGTACCCGCAATGGTCTATCGTCCTCCGTCGGTTGGATGGTCATGAAATGACGATGAATGGGCGGCCATGCTTCGGCGAGCCCTGCCGCTATATAGGGCGTTGAGCCGGCTCCGAACAGAGGCATGGGTAAATAGACGCAATTTCAACAGGTTGCGCACGGACGCTGAGAAAACGAATCGCCAACGGCCGGCGAATCCCGCCGGATAGGCCCCTTTTCGTCTCTCGCGCCGGATGCGCAGGCGCACGCTACAAAAAATGCGACGGTGTCGCGGATCGGCCAATGTACGCCGCCGATCGTGATGTGCTGATGCTTGAAACTGCCGAAGAATGATGTTTGGCTGGCGCACGAAGCAAGAAAAATCTATTCCGCCAGGCCGAAGAAATCGAACTGGGGACCAACCGAATGGGAGAATGTTCATGTCGCGCATGAAATCCGTCGTTGCCGGGCTGAGCCTGGCGACCTTCTTGTCCGCGGGCCTGTCCACTGGCGCGGCCTTCGCCGGCGATGCCGAAAGCTGCAAGACGGTGCGGCTGTCGGATGTCGGCTGGACCGACATCCAGGCCACGACCGGCGTCGCCTCGGTGCTGCTCACCGCGCTGGGCTACGAGCCCGACGTGAAGCAGCTTTCCGTGCCGGTGACCTACGCCTCGCTCAAGAACAACGACATCGACGTCTTCCTCGGCAACTGGATGCCGTCGATGACCAACGACATCAAGCCCTATACCGACGACGGCTCGGTCGAGACCGTGAGCGAGAACCTGAGCGGCGCCGGCTACGGCATCGTGGTGCCCAACTATGTCGCCGAGGCCGGCGTCAAGACGCTCACCGATCTCGGCAAGTTCAAGGACAAGTTCGGCGCCAAGATCTACGGCATCGAGGCCGGCAACGACGGCAACCGCATCATCCTCGACATGATCAAGAACCCGGCCGACAACCTGGAAGGCTTCGAGCTGGTCGAATCCTCCGAGGCCGGCATGCTCACCCAGGCCGAGCAGTCGATCAAGAACAAGGAGTGGATCGCCTTCCTCGGCTGGACCCCGCATCCGGTGATGGGCCGCATGGAGATCACCTATCTCGACGGCATGGGCGATTCCGGCTTCGGCGCCGCCACCGTCCACACCAACGTGCGCAAGGGCTATCTGGGCGAGTGCCCGAACGTCGGCAAGTTCATCGCCAACCTGAAGTTCAATCTCGACATGGAAGGCGAGATGATGGACGCGATCCTGAAGGGCGGCGACGCCAACACGGTCGCGGGCGACTGGCTGAAGCAGCATGCCGACGCCGTCACGCCCTGGCTCGACGGCGTGACCACCTTCGACGGAGGCGACGCGGCCGCCGCGGTCAAGACCGCGCTGGGAAGCTGAGCCGGCGCCTGTCCGCGGCGACGAGGAAGGGCAGCGCCGTGCAAGGGCTGCCCTTTTTCCTGTGCTGCCGCCATATCTGCCGGGGCGGAGGCGGGCAGGCGGCAAGGAGGAGGGCGGCAAGGAGGGTTGAGAGGGGCGCATGGATCCGATTTCGAAATTCCTGGTAGCCTGGAAAATCCCGATCGGGGCGTGGGGGAAGGACTTTTTCACCTTCCTCACCGACAATTTCGACACCTTCTTCCGCGGCCTGTCGCGCGGGCTGAACACCGTGCTGGACGGCGCAGTCGACGTGCTGCTCATGCTGCCGCCCTCGCTGCTCGCGCTGCTCATCGCGCTGCTGGCGTGGTGGCTGCAGCGCTCGAAGGCGCTGGCGTTCGGCGTGCTGATCGGCCTGCTCTTCATCATCAACCAGGGCCTGTGGAAGCAGACCGTGCAGACGCTGGTGCTGGTGGTTGCGGCCGCGGCGGCTTCCATGGCGATCGGCGTGCCGCTCGGCATCTGGGCGGCGCACAAGCCGAAGGTCTACCGCTTCCTTTTGCCGGTGCTCGACATGATGCAGACGCTGCCGACCTTCGTCTACCTGATCCCGGTGCTGACCCTGTTCGGCCTCGGCAACGCGCCGGGCCTCATCGTCACCATCATCTTCGTCATCCCCACGCCGGTCCGGCTCACCCATCTCGGCATCACCTCCGTGCCCAAGTCGATCATCGAGGCGGGCGAGGCGTTCGGTGCCACTAGGCGGCAGCTGCTGTGGAAGGTGGAGCTGCCCTCGGCCCTGCCCACCATCATGGCGGGCCTTACCCAGTCGATCATGCTGTCTCTGTCCATGGTGGTGTTCGCGGCGCTGATCGGCGCCGGTGGCCTCGGCACCGAGATCAACCGGGCGCTGGGCTCGCGCCGCATCGACCTCGGCCTTGAATCCGGCCTGGCGATCGTGGTGCTGGCGATCGTGCTCGACCGCATGACGCGCATCGCCATGGGGAGCCGCAAATGAGCGTCGCCGTCGACTTCCGCAACGTCGACATCATCTTCGGCCCCGACCCGCGCGAGGCGCTGGCCATGGTCGATCGCGGCGCCAGCCGCGCCGAGATTCTGGAGAAGACCGGCAACGTGCTGGGCTGCGCCGGCGCCAACCTCACCGTCAACGAGGGCGAGATATCGGTGCTGATGGGCCTGTCCGGCTCGGGCAAGTCCACGCTGCTGCGGGCCGTCAACCGGCTCAACGTCGTCACGCGCGGGCAGGTGCTGGTCAAGGACGGCGACCGCATGGTCGACGTGGTGACCTGCGACG
Organism: Mesorhizobium sp.; assembly: GCA_035325625.1. Classification (GTDB taxonomy): domain Bacteria; phylum Pseudomonadota; class Alphaproteobacteria; order Rhizobiales; family Rhizobiaceae; genus Mesorhizobium. Next base: position 6,382 of record DAOKZN010000132.1, read on the forward strand.
AGGCGACCCTGCGGCACCTGCGCCAGAAGCAGGTGGCCATGGTGTTCCAGCAGTTCGGCCTGCTGCCGTGGCGCACGGTGGAGGAGAATGTCGGCTTCGGGCTGGAACTGGCCGGCGTGCCGGAGGCCGAGCGCCGCGAGCGCGTGCACCGCCAGCTCAAGCTGGTCAATCTGGAGCAATGGGCCAAGAAATACGCGCACGAACTGTCGGGCGGCATGCAGCAGCGGGTGGGGCTGGCGCGCGCCTTCGCCACGGATGCGCCGATCCTGCTCATGGACGAGCCGTTCTCCGCGCTCGACCCGCTGATCC
>DAOKZN010000133.1:0-2669 GCA_035325625.1 Mesorhizobium sp.
CTGGTGGTGGCCGCCGATTCCGAGCCGCGCAACCTGAACCCGGCCATCGTCGCCTCCAATGGCGTGTTCTTCATCTCCAGCAAGATCGTCGAGCAGCTCGCGGAAGCCGACTACGAGGGCAAGGACGGGCTGAGCCCCCGCCTTGCCGTGAGCTGGGAAGGCGCGGAAGACGGGCTTTCCGCGACGTTCAAGCTGCGCGAGGGCGTGACATGGCACGACGGCAAGCCCTTCACCTCCGCCGACGTCGCCTTCTCGGCGCTGGAAGTGTGGAAGAAGCTGCAGAACCTCGGCCGCACCGTGTTCAAGGACCTTGAGGCCGTGGACACGCCGGACGAGCACACCGCCGTGTTCCGCTTCGCCAAGCCCACGCCGTTCCAGCTCATCCGCAACGCGCTGCCGGCGCTCTCTAGCGTGGTGCCGAAGCACGTCTATGAAGAGGGCAAGATCGAGGACAACCCGGCCAACAACGCGCCCGTCGGCACCGGGCCGTTCAAGTTCGCCGAATATAAGCCCGGCCAGTATTACCGGCTGGAGAAGAACCCCGCCTATTGGGGCGAGGGCGAGCCCTATCTGGACGAGATCGTCTACCAGGTGCTGCCCGACCGCGCCGCGGCGGCGAACTCTCTGGAAGCCGGCGAGATCCAGCTCGCCGCCTTCTCCGCCGTGCCGCTGGCCGACCTCGACCGCATCGCCAAGGTGCCGGGCCTGAAGGTCGTCACCAAGGGTTATGAGGGGCTGACCTACCAGCTCGTGGTGGAGATCAACCACCGCCGCAAGGAGCTTGCCGACGTCAAGGTGCGGCAGGCCATCGCCCACGCCATCGACAGGGATTTCGTCGTCAAGACGATCTTCCTCGGCTACGCCGAGACGGCGACCGGCCCGGTGCCGAAGAACGACAAGCAGTTCTATACGGCCGACGTGCCGACCTACGACTTCGACGTGGCCAAGGCCAACGCCCTGCTGGACGAGGCCGGCTACAAGCGCGCCGACAACGGCACGCGCTTTTCGCTGAAGCTCCTGCCCGCGCCCTATTTCAACGAGACCAGGCAGTTCGGCGACTATCTGCGCCAGGCGCTGGCCGCCATCGGCATCGACGCGCAACTGGTCAACAACGACGCCGCCGCGCACCAGAAGGCGGTCTATACCGACCACGACTTCGACCTCGCCGTCGGCCCGCCGGTGTTCCGCGGCGACCCCGCTATCTCCACCACCATTCTGGTGCAGAGCGGCATTCCGGACGGCGTGCCCTTCTCCAACCAGGGCGGCTACAAGAACGCCGAGCTGGACGCGCTGATCGAGAAGGCGTCGCAGACGCTCGATGCCGGCGCCCGCACCGAGCTCTACAAGGAGTTCCAGCGGCTGGTGGCGGCCGACCTGCCGCTCATCAACGTCGCCGACTGGAGCTTCATCTCGGTGGCCAGCGACAAGGTGGGCAACATCGCCGACAATCCGCGCTGGGCGGTGTCCAACTGGGCCGATACCTGGCTGGAGGAATGAATCCGCTTATAGTGGGTCAGGATTCTGTCGGCGCATAGGACGACGAGACTGACACACATGGCGCGGCTCACCCCCTCTCCGGCTCGCGGAGCCTGTCCTCGGGCCGGGGAAATTCCGCTTGAGAATACCCCCACCCCCGACCCCTCCCCACAAGGGGGAGGGGAAGACGGAACCGCTGCACTTTTCTGGCGATCGTGGCTACGCCGGAGATCCCCCTCCCCCTTGTGGGGAGGGGTCAGGGGTGGGGGTGCAGGATCGAAGCAGGGCGGGGTGCCGCTTCCATGAACCGCGCGCTCGTCCTGCTGCGCCGCCGGCTGGTCGGCTCGGTCTTCGTGCTGGCCATCGTCGTCGTCGGCACCTTCCTTTTGCTGGAAGCCGCCCCCGGCGACGCGGTGGACGCCTATATCGCCGCAACCGGCGGCGATGCCGGACTGGTGGAGGCGCTGCGCCAGCGCTGGGGCCTCGACCAGAGCGAGCTGACCCGGCTGGCCAACTATCTGTGGGCGCTCGCCCATCTCGACCTCGGCCAGTCGGTCGCCTTCTCGCGGCCGATCCGCGACGTCATCCTGGAGCGGCTGCCCAACACGCTGCTGCTGATGGGCAGCGCCACCGCGCTTTCCTTCGGGCTCGGCTCGGCGCTCGGCATCTATGCCGGTGCCCGGCCGGGCTCGTTCCGCGACCGCTTCCTGTCCATCGGCTCGCTGGCGCTCTATGCCGTGCCCGGCTTCTGGCTGGGGCTGGTGCTGACGGTGCTGTTTTCCGTCAAATGGCGCTGGTTTCCCATCGCCGGCATCGAGACCATCGCTTCAAGCAGGACAGGCTTCGCCCGCGCCGCCGACATTGCCTGGCACCTGGCGCTGCCGGTGGCCTCGCTCGGCGTCATCTATCTGGCGCTCTATCTGCGCATGATGCGCGCCGGCATGGCCGAGGTCTGGCGCATGGATTTCATCCGCGCCGCCCGCGCGCGCGGCATTTCCCGCCGCCGCATCGTGCTCGCCCATGTGGCGCGCAACGCGCTGCTGCCGCTGGTCACCATGCTCGGCCTGCAATCGGCGCAGATGCTAGGTGGCAGCGTAGTGATCGAAAGCGTCTTTTCCGTGCCGGGCCTCGGCCGGCTGGCGCAGGAGGCGGTGGCCCAGCGCGACACGCCGCTGCTGCTCGGCATCATCCTC
>DAOKZN010000133.1:2769-5280 GCA_035325625.1 Mesorhizobium sp.
TCACCGACGCCTTCCAGACCGTGCCCGGCTTCCTGCTGGCGCTGGCCTTCGTCAGCATCGTCGGCCCTTCGCTGAGTGTGGTGGTGGCGGCGATCGCGCTTTCGGCCTGGACCGGACCGGCGCGGGTGGCGCGCGCCGAGGTGCTGTCCATCCGCGAGCGCGACTATGTCGCCGGTGCCCGCGTCGTCGGCATGCATCCCTTGGAAATAGCCTTCCGCGAAGTGCTGCCCAACGCGCTGCCGCCGGTTCTGGCGCTGTCTTCCGTGATCGTCGCCGCCGCCATCCTGACCGAAGCGGCGCTTTCCTTCCTCGGCCTCGGCGACCCCAACCGCGTGACCTGGGGCGGCATGATCGCCGAAGGCCGCGCCGTGCTGCGCACCGCGCCCTTCCTGTCCGTCGTGCCCGGCATCGCGCTGGTCCTGACCGTGCTGGGCGTCTATCTGGCCGGCGAAGGCGCGGTCGAGACCTCGGCCGTGCGCAAGGGCCTGTCGTGAGCGCGCTCGCTTCCATACGCGGCCTTGGCGTCGCCTATCGGCGCGACGGCGCTGCCGCGCTCGCAGGCATCGACCTCGACATCATGGCCGGGGAGCGGCTGGCGATCATCGGCGAAAGCGGCTCGGGCAAGAGCACGCTGGCGCTGGCGCTGGCCGGCCTGCTGCCGGCGGGCGCCGTGCAGGAAGGCCGCATCGGCTGGCCGGGCCTTGCCCACGCTCCGCTCGGCGGGCACGACATCGGCTTCGTCTTCCAGGACCCCGCCGGCAGCCTCGATCCGGTCATGCCGGTCGGCCGGCAGGTGGCCGAGGTGGCGCGCGCGCATCTCGGCCTGTCGTGGCGGCAGGCACAGGAGCGCGCGCGCGAGCTGCTCGCCCGCGTGCGCCTGCCCGAACCGGATGCCGTGCAGCATGCCTTTCCGCACCAGCTTTCCGGCGGGCAGAAGCAGCGCGTGGCCATCGCCGCCGCCATCGCCGCCCGGCCGAAGCTCTTGATCGCCGACGAGGCGACGAGCGCGCTCGACACCATCGTGCAGGCCGAGATCGTGGCGCTGATCCGGCAACTCGTGGCCGAGGACGGCCTGACGCTGCTGTTCATCAGCCACGACATCGCGCTCGCCTCCGAACTGGCCGACCGCATCGCCGTGTTCCGCGCCGGGCGCATGGTGGAGATCGGCGCCGCCGCCGCCATCGTCACCCGCCCCGGCGAGGCCTACACACGCGCGCTGCTCGACGCCCATATCGGGCTGGACGCCGCGCCGCTCGTCGCGCGGCCGGGGCAAGGCGATGCGTAAGCCGTTGCTGACCATATCCGGACTCGCCAAGGCATTCCGGCGCGGCGGCAACATCGTGCCGGCGGTGGAGGGTGTCGGCTTCGAGGTCATGCCCGGCGAGACGCTGGCGCTGGCCGGCCCTTCCGGCAGCGGTAAATCCACCATCGCGCGGCTTCTGCTGCGCCTGGTCGAGCCCGATTCCGGCGAAATCCGCTTCGTGGGCGAGGACTGGCTGGCCCTGCGCGGCGCGGCCTTGCGCGCCCGCCGGGCCCGGATGCAGATGGTGTTCCAGGATCCCAACGCCGCCTTCAACCCGCGCGCCACCGTGGCGCGGGTGCTGGACGATCCTTTGCGCATCCACGGCATCGCACCGCGCGCCGAGCGGCCTCGCCGCATCGCCTCCCTTCTGGAGCGCGTCGGGCTGCCGGCCGGGCTTGCCGGCCGCGCCATCCACGAGATTTCCGGCGGCCAGCGCCAGCGCGTGGCGATCGCCCGCGCCATCGCGACGAAACCGTCGCTCATCGTGCTGGACGAGGCGGTCTCGGCCCTCGACATGTCGGTGCGCGGGCAGATCCTGGAACTGCTGCTCGCGCTCCAGGACGAGGAACGCATCGCCTATCTGTTCATTTCCCACGATCTGGGGCTGGTGCGCGCCTTCGCCCACCGCGTCGTGCTGCTGGAGGCGGGGCGCATCGCCGAACAGGGCGAGGCCCGTACCGTCATCGACGCGCCGAAATCGGCCATCGGCCGGGCGCTGGTGGCGGCGGCGCCGAAACTCGTTGGCCGAAACTCGTTGTAGGACAGGACCGACCATGACGACCGATACAGAAGCCAGAGCGCAAAAGCTTGCCCGAGAGCTGGAGAGCGCCTTCCGCAACCGCGCCGACCTCTACCGGCTGTTCCTGGACGAGCTGACCGGGGAGATGGGCGCGGAGCGGGCCGAGGCGCTCATGATCCGCGCCGTCGAGCAGCGCGGCCGGGAGGTGGCGGCCGCCGCCTTCGCCGGCTTCGGCGCCAACGACGCGCGCGCCATCGGCGAGGCCTTCCTGGCCGTCAGCCCGGACGACGGCCGCATGTACCCGACCGAGGTGGAGCGCGGCACGGACCGTATCGCCTTCAAGGTGAAGCGCTGCCCGCTCAAGGACGCCTGGGTGGAGGCGGGCGTCGGCGAGGAAAAGCTCGCCACTCTGTGCCGCATCGCCGGCGCCTTCGACCGCGGCCTGTTCGAGGCCACCGGCGTGCGCTTC
>DAOKZN010000133.1:5380-6674 GCA_035325625.1 Mesorhizobium sp.
TCGTGCACCAGCAGCGCGCTTTCCACCTCGAACGGGCTGATGCGGTAGCCGGCCGAGGTGATGATGTCGTCGGAGCGGCCGACGAACCACAGATAGCCGTCCGGATCGCGGCGGGCCGTGTCGCCCGTATAGTACCAGCCGTGGCGGAAGGCGGCGGTGTCAAGCGGTCTGCTCTCGCCCTGGTAATAGCCGTGGAACAGCCCGCCCGGATAGGGATCGGTGATGCGCACCGCGATGTGGCCGACCTCGTCGTCGGGCCGACGGTTGCCGTCGTCGTCGACCACGTCGACGTCGTAGCCCGGCACCGGCCGGCCCATCGAGCCCGGCCGCACCTCCTCGCCGGGGAAGTTGGCGACGATGTTGATGGTCTCGGTCTGGCCGTAGCCGTCGGCGATGGTGGTGCCGGTGGCTTCCTTCCAGATGCGCATGACTTCCGGGTTGAGCGGCTCGCCGGCGCCGAGCGAGCGGCGCAGGCTGGAAAGATCGTAGCGGGTGAGGTCGTGCTGCGCGAACAGCCGGTAGACGGTGGGCGGCGCACAGAATGTCGTAACCCCAAGCTTACCGATCAGCTTCAGGTGCATGTCGGCGTCGAAGGCGCCCTCGCCGTTGTAGAGCACGCAGGGCGTGCCGAGCAGCATCTGCGGGAACAATATGCCCCATGCCGCCTTCGCCCAACCCGTGTCGGTCAGCGACCAGTGCGTGTCTGTGGGGCGCAGGTCCATCCAGAACAGGCCGGTAGCGGCATGCGCCAGCGCATAGGCGTGGTCGCGCGGCACCATCTTGGGCATGGAGGTGGTGCCGGAGGTGAAATAGGCCATCATCATGTCGGTGGCGCGCGTGGCCGGCAAGGATGCGCGCTCCAGCACGGGCGAGGCGTCCGCCAGCAGCCGGTCGAGCGGCAGCCAGTCGTCGCGCTCGCCGTCCACGACGATGAAATGCTTCAGCGTCGGGCACTGGTCGCGGATGGCGTCGACCTTGGCGCAATGCTCGGGCGTGACGACGACCAGCGTCGCCCTGGCGTGGTTGATGCGGTAGGCGATGTCGTGCGCGGTGAGCAGATTGGTGCCGGGCATGGAGACGACGCCGGCCTTCATGCAGCCGAACAGGACCGTGTACCAGGCCGGCACGCGGCCGACGACCACGCAGGCGAAATCGCCCGGCCCCGCCCCCAGCGCGACAAGCGCATTGGCCAGCCGGTTCGAGCTTTCGCTGAACTCGGAAAAGGCGATGCGCCGCACCGCCTCCCCGTCGCGCGAGACGGCGATCACCGCCGTGCGGTCGTCGCGCGCGGCCC
>DAOKZN010000134.1:0-6663 GCA_035325625.1 Mesorhizobium sp.
TTCGCCTTCTTCCTCGGCGGCAACCGCGACAACAACAACCCGCTCGGCTTCGTCGGCGTGCTGGTGGCGATGATCGTGGCGCCCTTCGCCGCCATGCTGGTGCAGATGGCGGTCAGCCGCACGCGCGAATACGAGGCGGACAAGGGCGGCGCCGAAATCTGCGGTCAGCCGCTGTGGCTGGCCTCCGCGCTGGCCAAGATCGCGCGCACGGCCGAGCGCATCCCCAACCCGGACGCCGAGCGCAACCCGGCCATGGCGCATCTGTTCATCATCAACCCGCTGTCGGGCGAGCGCATGGACAACCTCTTCTCCACCCATCCGGCCACGGAAAACCGCATCGCCGCGCTTCAGGCCATGGCGGCGCGCATGGGCGGCGGTGGGGGCAGTGGCGGGGGCGGCGGCCATGCCGCGCCTCGCTCGCCTGACGAGGGTGCGTCCGATGCGGGACCGTGGGGCGGGACCGCACGTCCGCAGGGCAATCCCTGGGGCAGCAGCCCCACCGGGCCCAACCCCACCGGACCAAAGGGTTCCCGAAAGGGCCCGTGGTCGTGAAGCCGGGCCATCGGCCGGCCCGGAAATCGGCACCGTCGCATACGCCAAGGCCCGGCCCTGCAACTGCGCCGGGCCTTGCCGCGCGCAAGGCAGCGGCACGGCTTCTTGCGGCGGTGATCGATGCGCGCACGCCGCTCGACGGGCTTACCGACAACGAGCACGGCCACCCGCAATACCGCGCCCTGGAACCGCGCGACCGCGCCCTGGTGCGCGCCATCCTGTCCAGCGCGCTGCGCCACCGCATGACCATCTCCGCCCTGCTGGCGCGCCGGCTGGAACGGCCGCTGCCGGCCAACGCCACGGCACTTGCGCATATGCTGCATGTCGGTGCCGCGCAGATCCTGTTCCTCGACGTGCCCGACAGCGCCGCCGTCGACCTCGCCGTCACCCATGCCAAGTCCGATCCGCGCACCGCGCGGTTCTCGAACCTGGTCAACGCCGTGCTGCGGGGCCTGGCGCGCGCCAAGGCTGCGGAACTGGAGCCGGCGCTCGCCGCCACCGACGACGCGCCCGCATGGTTCTCGCAGCGCCTCGCCGCTGCCTACGGGCCGGAGACGGCAAGGAAAATCCTTGCCATGCACAGGCTGGAGGCGCCGGTCGATTTCACCGTCAAGGCAGACCCCGGCCTGTGGGCCGGGCGGCTCGGCGGCATCGTGCTGCCCACCGGAACGGTGCGCGTGGAAAGGCTCGCCGCGCCCGTCGCCGAACTGCCGGGCTTTGCCGAGGGCGCATGGTGGGTGCAGGACGCGGCGGCCAGCCTGCCGGCCCGCCTGCTGGGCGATGTGGCGGGGCTGCGGGTGGCGGACCTGTGCGCCGCGCCCGGCGGCAAGACCGCGCAGCTCATCCTCGCGGGCGCGAAGGTGACTGCCGTCGACGCTTCGCAGAACCGGCTGTCCCGGCTCCGGCAGAATCTCGACCGGCTCGGGCTGCAGGCGGAAGCGATCGTGCAGGCGGACCTCCTGGACTTCGCCCCCTCGCAGCCCTTCGATGCCGTCCTGCTCGACGCACCCTGCTCGTCCACCGGCACGGTGCGCCGCCATCCGGACGTGCCCTGGACCAAGACCCCTGCCGATATCGAAAAGCTCGCCGGCCTGCAGCAGCGCCTGCTTGCCAAGGCCGTCACCCTGGTGAAGCCGGGCGGGCGGGTGGTCTTCTCCAATTGCTCGCTGGATCCGCTGGAAGGCCAGGATCTGCATCGCGCCTTTCTCGCCTCGACGCCCGCCGTGGCGGACGATCCGGTCCGGCCAGGAGAGGTCGCGGGCATCGATCCCTTCCTCACCCCCCAGGGCACTTTGCGCACCACGCCGGCCGGCCTGGAGCTTGCAACGCCGCGCCTTTCCGGGCTCGACGGCTTCTTCGCCGCCCGTTTTCGTGCCTCATAAGGTTGCCGGCAAAATCCGCCTTCGCAGGAATCCTTGAATCATATACCCTCGCGCGGAGTCAGGGCTTTGGAGGGACATGACGATCGTTGCCGACGACACGGCGCGCATATGGGCGCTCGTCGCGAAGGAATATTGGCGTAAGGCGCGGCGGCGCCTGCGTGCCGGACCCGCCTATCGCTGGCGCTATTCCGGCCGCACGCCCGAGCGCGTGCTGATCGCGCCGCCGGACCTGCGCCTCGCCGACCCCCAGATCGCGCTCGAGATCTATCATGGCCGCTTCCCGTTCGCCGGCCACATGGTGGAGACCGGCGGCCAGTCGCCGTTCCAGCTCGACGTGCCGAACCGGGGCTGGCAGAAGTCGCTGCATGGCTTTCGCTGGCTGCGCCACATGCGTGCCGCCGGCACCGATCTCGCCGCGGCCAACGCGCGCGCTCTGGTCACCGACTGGATCGCCTCGCAAGGCGGCCATATCGCCGGCGTTGCGTGGGAGCCCGGCACCACGGCCAAGCGCATCATCGCCTGGCTGCAGCATTCCTCCGTGGTGCTGCAGGGCGCGGAATTCCCCTTCTATCGCGCCTTCCTGAAATCGCTGGCCGTGCAGATCCGCTATCTGCGCTCCGTGGTGCGCGAGATGCCGGACGGTAAGGAGCGGCTGCGCGCGCGCATCGCCCTCGCCTTCGCCGCGCTCTCCCTGCCCGCGCCGCCCTCGGCCCTTCGCGCCGCGACACGCAACCTCGCCGAGGAGCTCGACCACCAGATCCTGCCGGACGGCGGGCACATCTCGCGCAACCCGCTCAGCGTGCTGGAGATCCTGGCCGACCTGCTGCCGCTGAAGCAGACCTACGCCAACCAGGCCGAGGCGCCGCCGGCCGCCCTGATGGGCGCCATCGACCGCATGCTGCCGGCGCTGCGCTTCTTCCGTCACGAGGACGGCAGCCTCGCGCGCTTCAACGGCATGGGCGCGACCATTCACGACCGCATCGCCGCCGTTCTCCATCACGACGACACCGCCGGCGCGCCGCTCCTGCATGCGCCGCATTCGGGCTACGAGCGCCTGTCGATGGGCGGCGTCACCGTGATCGCCGATACCGGCCTGCCGCCGCCGGTCGAGGTCGCTGAAGCCGCGCATGCCGGCTGCCTTTCCTTCGAATTGTCCTGCGGCCGCCAGCACTACATCGTCAATGCCGGGGTCGATACCTACGGCGCCCCGGAATTCCGGCCGCTGGCCCGCGCCACCGCGGCCCATTCCACCGCCACGCTCAACGATTGCTCCCTGGCCCGCATCGCCCATTCGCTGCGGCTGGGCGAACCTTCCGGCACGCCGCTGATCGGCGGCCCGCGCCATGTCGCCTGCCACCGCACCGATGAAAACGGCCGGCAGGGCTTCGTCGCCCGCCATGACGGCTACGCGCAGCGCTTCGGCATCGTGCACGAGCGCGAGCTGACGCTTTCGGCGCATGGCGAGGCGCTTGCCGGCCGCGACCGTTTCCTCGGCGCCGGCGGCGGGGCGATCGCCGACGACGGCCGCGATATGGTGACGCTGCGCTTCCACCTCCATCCCGAAGTCAGCCTGTTCAGGGACGAGCAGGGCCGCTTCGTGCTGACCGCGCCGGGTGCGGAACGGTGGAGCTTCACCTGCGCGGAGGTGCAGCCCGACGTGGAGGAATCCATCTATTTCGCCGCCCTCGGGGGCCCCCGCCGCAGCCGGCAGATCGTGCTGGCATTCAAGGCCTCCGAGGTGCCGGAAGTGCGCTGGCTGCTCATGCGCAGCGGCCTGTCGGCCCGCAGCGCCGCCACCCGCTGAAACCGCGCGGGCATGCGCGAAGCGCTGCCAGCTCTGCCGCGGGCGGCGCATCCCGCGTTTGATTTTTGCCCGCCATATGCTACGGCCCCGCCTGATCCCCCAGCCGAGAAAGGTCGCCCTCATGGCCGTCCCGTCCAAGAACATCCCCGCGCCCGACCTCGTGCCGGTGCGGCGCGCCCTGCTTTCCGTCTCCGACAAGACCGGCCTCGTCGACTTCGCCCGCGCGCTCGCCAGGTCCGGCGTCGAGCTGGTGTCCACCGGCGGCACGGCCAAGGCCATCGCCGAGGCCGGCATCGCGGTGCGCGACGTGTCCGACCTCACCGGCTTTCCCGAGATCATGGACGGCCGGGTCAAGACGCTGCATCCCTCCGTGCACGGCGCCCTGCTCGGCGTGCGCGACGATCCCGACCATGCCGAGGCCATGCGCACCCACGACATCGAGCCGATCGACCTCGTGGTGGTCAACCTCTACCCGTTCGAGGCGGTGCGCGCGTCGGGGGCCGACTATGCGGCCATCGTGGAGAACATCGACATCGGCGGGCCGGCCATGGTGCGGGCCTCGGCCAAGAACCACGCCTATGTCGCCATCGTCACCGATCCGGACGACTATGCCGCGGTGCTGAATGCGATGGAGCTGAACACGGGCAGCCTCTCCTACGAGTTCCGCCAGAAGCTGGCGGCCAAGGCGTTCGCCCGCACCGCGGCCTACGACGCCGCGATCTCCGGCTGGTTCGCCGAGGCGCTCGACATCGAGCACCCGGCCTGGCGCGCCTTCGGCGGCAAGCTCGACAACGTCATGCGCTATGGCGAGAACCCGCACCAGCAGGCCGGCTTCTACGTCACCGGCGACAGGCGGCCGGGCGTCGCCACGGCCCGGCAGCTCCAGGGCAAGCAGCTCTCCTACAACAATGTCAACGACACCGACGCCGCCTTCGAGCTGGTCGGCGAGTTCGATCCGGCGCGCAAGGCGGCCGTGGCAATCATCAAGCACGCCAACCCCTGCGGCGTGGCCGAGGCCGCAACGCTGAAGGACGCCTATCTCAAGGCGCTGGCCTGCGACCCCGTCTCGGCCTTTGGCGGCATCGTCGCCGTCAACCGGCTGCTCGACGCCGAAGCCGCCGAGGAGATCGTCAAGACCTTCACCGAGGTCATCATCGCGCCCGAGGCGAGCGAGGAGGCGCAGGCCATCATCGCCGCGAAGAGGAACCTGCGCCTGCTGGTCACGGGCGGCCTGCCCGACCCGCGTGCTGCCGGCACGCTGGTGAAGTCGGTCGCCGGCGGCCTTCTGGTGCAGGGGCGCGACAATGCGGTGGTGGACGATCTCGACCTCAAGGTGGTGACCAGGCGCGCGCCGGGCGCTGCCGAGATGGCCGACCTGAAATTCGCCTTCCGCGTGGCCAAGCACGTCAAGTCGAACGCCATCGTCTATGCGAAGGACGGCGCCACCGTCGGCATCGGCGCCGGCCAGATGAGCCGGGTGGATTCCTCGCGTATCGCCGCGCGCAAGGCACTCGACGCCGCCGAGGCCGCCGGCTTGACGGAGCCGCTGACCAAAGGCTCGGTCGTCGCCTCCGACGCCTTCTTCCCCTTTGCCGACGGCCTGCTGGCGGCGGTGGAGGCGGGCGCCACTGCCGTCATCCAGCCCGGCGGCTCGATGCGCGATGAGGACGTCATCGCCGCAGCCGACGCGCATGGCATCGCCATGGTGTTCACCGGCGTGCGGCATTTCCGGCATTGAGCCCCTTCCCCTCGACGGGGAGGGACATGCTTCATTTCTCCGTCCGGTCCGCCGGATAGGGCGTGCCGGCAAGGATCCACAGGCCGGCGGCCAGAAACAGGATGATGACCGCCATGCCGAGGCGCGGCGAGCCGCTGGCCGCCGTCACGGTGGCCACCAGGAACGGGGCGGCAAAGCTGGTCGCCCTCCCTGCCAGGGCGTAGATGCCGAAATAGCGGCCGGATTCGGCGGCCGTGACGCTGCGCGCCATATAGGAGCGCGACGAGGCCTGCACCGGCCCGAAGGCGAGGCCGACGAGCAGGCCGTAGAGGATGTAGGCCTTCTCGGCCGCCGTGGCGAACAGGCCGCCGGAATCGACCGCGGGCAGCTGCAGCGCGCCGAACAGCGTATATCCCGGCCCGGTGGAGACGATGCCGACTGTGGCGATCGACAGCATGACCAGCGAGAGCATCACCACCGCCTTGGAGCCGAGCGCGGTATCCAGCCTTGCGGCGCACCAGCAGCCGAATATCGCCACCACGTTGAGGATGATGCCGAACAGGCCGATCTCGGTGATCGACCAGCCGAACATGGCCGCCGCGAACGCGCCGCCCAGCGCCAGCAGCGCATTGACCCCATCCTGGTAGATCATGCGCGCGATGAGGAAGCGGAAGATGCCGGTGCGCCGGCGCACCTCGCCGAGCGTCGCCTTCAGCTCGGCCAGGCCGGCGCGCACGGCCGGCCCCGCCGCGAGGCCGCGCGCGGCATCGGGCGTGAAGAGGAACATCGGCAGGATGAAGACGAAATACCACAGTGCTGAAAGCGGGCCGGTAGCGCGCGCGTCCTCGCCGCGTGCCGGGTCGAGTCCGAACAGCGGGTCGATGCCGAGCAGCGTCTTGCCGGTCTGCGGAGACCCGGCCAGGAAGGCGACGACGAAGATCAGCACGATCATGCCGCCGAGATAGCCCAGCCCCCAGGCGAGGTTGGAGATGCGGCCGATTTCCGCGTTCGGCACCAGCCTTGGCATCATGGAATCGTTGAACACGGTCGAGAACTCGGCCGCGACCGAGGCCAGCGAGAAGACGAGCACCACGAAAAACAGGTTCGACCCCGGCGCGGCGAGCCACAGCAGGCAGAGGCTGGCTATCTTGATGGCGGCGAAGAAGGCGATCCACGGCTTGCGCGGGCCGGTCTGGTCGGCGATCGAG
>DAOKZN010000135.1:0-6658 GCA_035325625.1 Mesorhizobium sp.
TGCAACACGGTGAACTGGGACACGCATTGCGGCGCGGCCTATGCGATGGTCTACCGCTTCGTCTGCGACGAGCCGGAGACGTGGCTGAAGCGCGCCGACGGCCTGCCCATCCCGCAGGCGCACAGCGCCGTGCGCGCGCCGGGCGCCAACGACGCGCTGTTCTTCATGTACAACGCCTCCAAGGCGCTGCGCGATTCCATGCTGCCGCACATGGGCGGCTGGTCGATCAGCGAGGCGATCCTGACCGCCGGGCAGGCCACCGCCGACAATTTGCCGGCCCGCCTTGCCGAGATCCAGTACATCATCCGCGTGCCGACCGTGGAGATGGCCGAGCAGGCGACGCTGATCCTCGACCGCAACGCACAAGCCGCCGCGAGCCTCGCCCATTGCCGCTGGGAGAGGATCTGGGTGTCGAAGTCGCGGCCCGGCCTCGCCAACCATGTCATGGCCGATCTGGTCTATGGCAAGCTCGCCGCCGTCGGCGCGCCGAAATGGGGCGAAGGTGCCAAAAAAATCGCCCGCGAGATCCAGGAAAATCTCGGTCTGGAGCCGATGGCCGAGCCCTTCCTGCCCGACTGCGAGAAGCTGGTCGAGCCGCAGGAGGCCGAGCGCATCCTGCGCCGGGACCTGCCGCCCTCGCAGGTCAACTACACCTCCGACGACTACACCGACATGTGCTGGCACGCGCCCACCGCGCGCCTCTACATCGCCCGCCCGATGCTGGCCGGTCCCGCGGGCTACGCCTATCCGGACTGGGTGATGAACGCGCTGGGCGGCATTCCCGAGACCATCGACCCGATGGTGATCTGCGCTGCCAAGACGGTCGCCCATTCGATGCTGGAGCTGATGCAGAACGCCGCGCTGCGCGACTCTGCCCGCCGGGAGTTCGAGGAGCGCACGGGCGGCGGCGTCGGCGGCACGAAGTGGATCGCGCCGCTGGCCGACTACGAGGCGCCGGTCGGCCTGCGCTGGCCCGAATATGTCACCACGGTGCGCGGCCGCGAATGGTGGATTCCGAGCGCCGGCTACTGAGGCAGCCGCCCAAGCCCGACAGGTGAAGCGAATGCGCGTTCTCTACGACCACCGCCCGAGCCATGCGGCCCGCAGCGCCTTTGCCGACCTCGTTCTCGTCAACGGCCGTATCTATACCGGCGATCCGGGCCTGCCTTGGTGCTCCGCGCTTGCGGTGGCGCGCGGGCGCATCGCCGCGCGCGGCGAGCGCGCGGACGTGGAGCACCTGATCGGCGCGCAGACCAGGGTGATGGATCTGGGCGGGCGCTTCGCCATGCCGGGCCTCTACGACATGCACACCCATCCGGACCTCGCGCTGGCGCCGCGCTATGCGCAGGACCTCGACATCGGCATCGTCGACCCGACGCCGGATCAGGTGCGCGACGCGGTGCGGGCCTATGCCGCCGGGCATCCGGACCGAGAATGGATCTACGGGCAGTATTTCGTGCGCTATACGTTCCGGCAGGCCGGCCTCGTGCCCGGCCGGGACTGGCTGGACACGGTGATGCCCGACCGGCCGGTGGCGCTGCTCGACCGCATGTGGGGCACCATGATGGTCAATTCCGAGGCGCTGCGCCGCGCCGGCATCGGCGCCGGCACGCCCGACCCGGCCAACGGCTATCTGGAGCGCGATCCGGTCAGCGGCGAGCCGACCGGCCTGCTGATCGACGGCGCCTACGCGCTGATCCATGCCGCCATGCCGCCGACGCCGGTGCCGGTGCTGCAGGCCGCCTATCGCGACGGCGTGCGCTATCAGTCGGCGCGCGGCGTGGTCTCCACCAAATATGTCCATGTCTGCGAGAACCGGCTGAACGCGCTGCAATCGCTCGACCAGGCCGGCGAGCTGACGCTGCGCGTCGAGGCCGCGATAAGCTGGCAGGACGACATCTTCCCGGTGCGCCGGCGCTGGGAGCTGCTGGCCGGCGAGCGCCACTACTACCGCTCCGCCCGGCTCAACGCCAATGCGGTGAAATTCCATTTCGACGGCACGGTCGAGCCGCGCTCGTCCTATCTCATCACGCCCTGGGACGGCGGCAACGCGGCCTGGAGCGGCAAGCTGAACCTGACGCCCGAGCATCTTGCCGACATGCTGTGGGACATGGACCGGCAGGGCATCCGCGTCATCGCCCATTGCACCGGGGATGCTGCTTCCGACACCTTCCTCGACGCGGTGGAGGAAGCGCGCCGCCGGCCGGGCGGGCTCGGGGTGCGCCATCAATGCGCGCACTCGACCATTCTGCACGGCGCCAACCTCGCCCGCTTCCGCGACCTCGGCGTCACAGCGGAGTTCTCGCCGGTGTCGTGGTATCCGTCGAAATTCGTCTCCGGCGCGCGCTCCGGCTACGGACCGGAACGGCTCAAGCGCGCCTACAACATCAAGGGCGTGCTGGAGGCCGGCGGCGTCGCCGTCATCGGCACCGACTGGCCGGTCAGCCCGCTCGATCCGTGGATCGCGCTGGAGACGATGGTGACGCGCGCCAATCCGTGGGGCGAGGCGGAGGGCCGCTTCGGCGAGCCGATCTCGCTCAAGCAGGCCATCGACGTGATGACGAAGAACGGCGCCTGGTCGATGGGCATCGAGCACGAGGCGGGCTCGCTGGAGGTCGGCAAGTCGGCCGACGTCATCGTGCTCGACCGCGACCTGTTCGAGGTCGAGCCGCAGGGCAACATCCATTCGACCAGGGTGGACCTCACCTTCATGCAGGGCCAGCTCGTGCACGACCGGCTGAACGACAGGTCCGACGCCGTCTGGCACGGCGAGGCGCCGGTCCTATGGTGACGGTGAGTGCCGCGCCCGTCCCGGTCACGGTGATCGGCGGCTTCCTGGGCGCGGGCAAGACGACGCTCGTCAACCACATATTGAGCGGCGGCCACGGCTTGAAGGTCGCTGTGCTGGTCAACGATTTCGGCGCGATCAACATCGACGCCGCGCTGATCGCCTCGGCCGAGGGCGGCCTCTACAGCCTGTCCAACGGCTGCGTGTGCTGCGGGCTGAACCAGGGCCTGGTCGAACAGCTTGAGGAGCTGCTGGCCACGCGCGCCGACATCGACCACATCGTCATCGAGGCGAGCGGCGTGGCCGATCCCGCCCGCATCATGGACACGGTGCGCTATTCGCGTTTCTCGTCCCGCCTGCGCGCGGACGCCATCGTGGTGGTGGTCGACGCCGCCGGCTTCGACGAGGCGATCGCCGCCGCGCCGGGCCTGGCCGAAGCGCAGCTCGGCGCGGCCGATCTTGTCGTCCTCAACAAGGCCGACCTGTCCGACCGGGCAAGGCTCGACGCCTGGCGCGCGCGCTGGGCGTTTCCCGACACCCGCATCGTGGAGACGACGAATGCGCGCGTGCCCTTCGACATCCTCTTTGCCGGCGAGATTTCCCCGCGCGGCGCCGTTTCGGCGTTCGCGGCCGAGCCGGTCCACGAGCGGGCGGCCAGCGCGGTCTGGCGGCGGGACGGTCCCGTCGACCTGAAATGCGTGCACAAGGTGCTTGCCCGCCTGCCCACCGCGGTCTATCGGGCCAAGGGCTTCCTGCGCGGCGGCGACGGCCGGCGCCTTGCCGTGCATCTCGTCGGCAGCCGCCTCTCCTTCGAGCAGACGGCGCGTCCCGCGGCCGGGCTGGAGGCCGAGAACATGCTGGTGCTCGTCGGCTTCGGCGAGCGTCCGCCCTTTGAAACCATACTGGCGCAGCTTGATGCCTGCGCCGGGGCCGCTACGCCTGCCGCGAAAGGAACTGCCGGGGAATGAAGACGGTTGGAACCTATCTGGTCGAACTCCTGGCCGCCTACGGCGTCGACACCGTGTTCGGCATTCCCGGCGTGCACACGGTGGAAATGTATCGCGGCCTGCCCGGCAGCGGCATCCGCCACGTCACCCCGCGCCACGAGCAGGGCGCCGGCTTCATGGCCGACGGCTATGCGCGTGCCACCGGCAGGCCGGGCGTCTGCTTCATCATCTCCGGCCCCGGCCTCACCAACATCGCCACCGCCATGGCCCAGGCCTATGGCGATTCGGTGCCCATGCTGGTCGTCACCAGCGTCAATGCGCCCGGCCGCATGGGCTCGGGCGAAGGACACCTGCACGAGCTGCCCGACCAGCGCCAACTCGCCCGCCAGTTCACCGCCTTCAGCCACACCGTGCTGCGCGCCGAGGAACTGCCGCAGGTGGTGGCGCGGGCCTTCGCGATCTTTGCCTCCGCGCGGCCGCGCCCGGTGCATATCGAGCTGCCCATCGACCTCCTGACGCAGGACGCCTCGGCCCTGCCGCCGGCGGCGAAGCGGCCCCTGCCGACGCGCCCCGCGCCTGAACGGCATGCAATATCCGAGGGGGCCGCCATGTGCGCGGCGGCGAAGCGCCCGGTCATCCTTGCCGGCGGCGGCGCGGCCGATGCCGGCGCGCCCTTGCGCGCGCTGGCCGAGGCGCTCGACGCGCCGGTGGTCATGACGGTGAACGGCCGCGGCACGCTGCCGGCCGGCCATCCGCTCGGCGTGCAATGCAGCCCCGCTATGGAGGCGACCACCGCGCTCATCGAGGCCGCCGACCTGGTGGTCGCGGCGGGAACCGAGTTCGGCCCCACCGACTTCGACTTCTACGAGACCGGTGGCCCGCGCATCGCCGGCCGGCTGATCCGCATCGACATCGACCCCGAGCAGGCCATGCGCGGCCATCCGGCCGACCTGGCCCTGATCTGCGACACCGGCCTCGCGCTGGAGGCGCTGGCCGCTTCCGTCCCGCCGCGCCCCGCCGGCGACGGCGCCGCGCGCGCCAAGGCCGCCCGCGAAGGCGTGCGCCGGGCGCTCAACCCCGTCCTGCGCGCCGGGGTCCATCTCATGGAGGTGGTGCGCGATACGCTGCCCGGCGTGGTGATCGCGGGCGATTCCGCCCAGCCGATCTATGCCGGCT
This sequence comes from Mesorhizobium sp., assembly GCA_035325625.1. Lineage (GTDB taxonomy): Bacteria > Pseudomonadota > Alphaproteobacteria > Rhizobiales > Rhizobiaceae > Mesorhizobium. Next base: position 4,912 of record DAOKZN010000135.1, read on the forward strand.
GCGCCGATTTCGCCGCCGCCGGGCCGCGTTCGTGGTTCTGCTCGGCCACCGGCTACGGCACGCTCGGCTACGCGCTGCCGGCAGCCGCCGGCGCGCTGATCGGCAGCGGCCGCCCCGCCGTGTGCCTGGCCGGCGACGGCGGCATCCAGTTCACCCTGCCGGAACTGGGGGCCGCCCGCGAGGCCGAGCTGCCGCTGATCGTGCTGTTGTGGAACAACAGGGGCTACGGCGAGATCAAGACCTATATGGTGTCGCGCGGCATCGAGCCGATCGGCGTCGACATCTACACGCCGGATTTCCTGACGATTGCGCGCGGCTTCGGCTGCGAGGCCGAGAAGCTGGAGGACCCGCGCGACCTGCCGGCGAAGCTGAAGGCCGCCGCCCTGCGCGACCGGCCCACGGTGATAGAGATCGACGAGGCGGCCTACGTGGCCGGGGTGGCGGCCGAAAGCTGACCTCGCAGCTCAGCGCGAGCCGCAGCCGGCCCGGAAGGCCGGGCACTTGAAGGCCATCAGCCGCTCGCGCCCGGCGAATTCGGTAAGCCGGGCGACGTCGCCCACCGCGACCGTGTTCTGGTTGATGCGCACGCCCACCGCCCGCAGCCTCTGGAAGGCGCGCGAAAGGCTCTCCGGCTTCATGCCCAGCCGGCCGGCGATCAGCAGCTTCTCGTAGGGCAGCGCGATGGTGCAGGGCCCCTGCGCCACCGGCGCCAGCCCGACCAGGAAGTCGGCCAGCCGCTGCGGGCCGGTGCGGGCCTTCAGCTCCTCGATCTGGTCCACCAGCCTTTTCAGGTGCAGCGAGGCCGAGGCCAGCATGGCCAGGCCGATTTCCGGGCTCGACCGGTTCAGCTCGATGATCCGGCGCGCCGGCACCGCCAGCAGGCGGGCCTCGGTCACCGTCTCGCCGCTGACGGGATAGTTCCCGCCCGCCAGGCACGGCGCCTCGGCCAGGCAGTCGCCGCGCGAGAACACGCCGACCACCGCCTCGTCGCCGCCGACCGTCATGCGGAACAGCTTCGTCCACCCTTCCAGCACCAGATAGAAGGCGGTCGCCGGCTCGTCCTGCTCGAACAGCGTCGAGCGCCGCGCCCGCACCTGAAGCTCCGACTGCGCAAGCACGGCATCGAGCGCCCGCGGCGGCAGCGCGCAGAACATCGGCGTCGCGCGTATCGCGGCGAGATCGCCCTGGCTGATGCACAGTCCGTCCGATGTGCCCATCGTCCCCATCCTTCGCCGGCATCCGACCACATCCGCCGCCGCGAAACTTTGCGCGCGCGCAAGCTCTGCCGCGTTCCGGCCGCGACCTTTTGCCCGCCGGCGCCCGGCGGCGGATGCTTGACTTCGGTCAAGCGGGCCGGCGGCGGGCCTCTGTTAGTGTCGCCCACGAACCGGAAAAGGCCCCCGACAGGCGCCTCAAGGAGAAGGACGATGAGCGAGCAAGAACAGCCCGAGCCGCAGCGGCAGAAGGTTCCCGCAATGCAGCAGGTGCTGGACAACCCGTTCCTGCTCCTCTTCATCGGGATCACCATCCCGACGGTCCTCTACATCGTCTGGGGCGTGATGGAGATCGCATCCATCCCCGTGGCGCCCTGATCGCATCTCCAAGGGGGCACCCATGGCAATCTCACCTCCCGAAAACCGCCTCTGGTGGAACGAGCCGGTCGAGCGCGTCGAAATCGGCTGGATCGTCGTCGCCTTCCTGTGGGGCCTGTTCATGTTCTTCTTCATGATCGCCTGGCACTTCATCG
>DAOKZN010000136.1:0-6621 GCA_035325625.1 Mesorhizobium sp.
ATTCGGGCGCCTTGATGTCCTCCAGGTTGATGCCGCCGAAGGTCGGCTCCAGCGCCGAGATGGTCTCCACCATGCGCTCGATGCCGGGCGCGTCGATCTCGATGTCGAACACGTCGATGCCGGCGAACTTCTTGAACAGCACCGCCTTGCCTTCCATCACCGGCTTGGAGGCCAGCGGGCCGATGTCGCCCAGCCCGAGCACGGCCGTGCCGTTGGAAACCACGGCCACCAGGTTGGCACGCGCGGTGTAGTCGGCGGCCGTGGCCGGGTCGTCGCGGATGGCGAGGCAGGGCGCCGCCACGCCGGGCGAATAGGCGAGCGCCAGGTCGCGCTGGTTGCCGAGCGCCTTGGTGGCCTGGATCTCCAGCTTTCCCGGCGTGGGATATTTGTGGAAGAAGAGGGCGGCTTCCTCGAGGTCGGAATTCGCCGCCTTTTCGCCTTCGCCTCTCATCTCGCCCCTCCCGCTGTGATGCCTGTCCGTCCCGCCGTGGAAGCCGCCGCGCCGAATCAGAAGGCGCTGACGTAAAGGCCGCCGTCCACCGGGATGTTCTGGCCGGTCAGGTAGCCGGCGTGGACCGAGCACAGGAAGGCGCAGATCCGACCGAATTCTTCCGGCGTGCCGAGCCGCTTCGCCGGGACGTCGGCGCTGATGCGGCGCTTGCGCTCGGCGGCCGCCGCCGGGTCCTCCGGCGTGCCGGCCTCGTGCGGCGGCCTGAGCCGGTCGGTGTCCAGCTTGCCGGGCAGCAGATTGTTGATGGTGACGTTGCGGTCGGCCACGGTGCGGGCCACGCCCGCGAGGAAGGAGGTCAGGCCGGCGCGCGCGCCGGAGGAGAGATCGAGGCCGGGCATCGGCACGTAGACCGACAGCGAGGTGATGTTGACGATGCGGCCGAAGCCGCGCGCCGCCATGCCGTCGAGCACGGCTTTGACCAGCTCGATCGGCGTGACCATGTTGTTGGTCACGCCTTCCAGGATTTTGGTGCGGTCGAGCTCGCGGAAATCGCGGAAGGGCGGCCCGCCATTGTTGTTGACCAGGATGTCGGGCTCGGGGCAGGCGGCCAGGAGCGCGGCCTGCACCTCCGGCCGGGACACGTCGCCGGCCACCTCGACGATCTCGACGCCCCAGCTTTGCCGCAGCTCGCGCGCGGTGCCCGCCAGCACGCCGGCGTCGCGGCCGTTGACGACGAGGTCGCAGCCCGCTTCGGCGAGCGCCGCCGCGCAGCCGCGCCCCAGCCCCTTGCTGGACGCGCACACGATTGCTTTCCTGCCGCGAATGCCGAGATCCATGCTTTTTTCCTCCGATCTTTCCTTGCAGGCTTACTCCGTGCGGCGGCCGCGCCGCAACCGCTCTCGTGCCGGTCAGCCCCACAGCGCCGGCTCGGGCGGCGAAACCAGCGAGCCCCGATAGACGAGCCCGGGCGCGCGGTCGCGGGCCAGCAGCAGCGGTCCGTCCAGATCGACATGGTCGGCGTCCTGGGCCAGAAGCACGGCGGGCGCCATGGCCAGCGAGGAGCCGGCCATGCAACCGACCATGACGCCGAAGCCCATCTGGCGGGCGCGCTCGCAGCGCGAGCGCCGCCGTCAGCCCGCCCGCCTTGTCGAGCTTGATGTTGACGGCGTCGTAGAGGCCGGCCAGCCGGTCGAGGTCGCCCGCCTCATGCACGCTCTCGTCGGCGCAGACCGGCACCGGACGGCCGATGCCACGCAGCGCCTCGTCGCGGCCGGCCGGCAGCGGCTGCTCGATCAGCGCGACGCCCAGCTCCGCCGCCGCTCCCATGTTGGCGGCGATGTCGTCTTCGCTCCAGCCTTCGTTGGCATCGACGATGAGGCGGCTTGCAGGGGCGGCCCGCCGCACGGCGCGGAGGCGCTCGATGTCCTCGCTGCCGCCGCCCAGCTTGATCTTGAGCAGCGGCCGGCCGGCATTGCGGCCGGCCTGCGCGGCCATCTCGGCAGGGGCGGCGAGCGACAGGGTGTAGGCGGTTTCGAGCGGGCGCGGCATGCAGCCCAGCCGTTCGGCCACGCGAACGCCGCTCGCCTTCGCCTCCAGGTCCCACAAGGCGCAGTCCACGGCGTTGCGCGCCGCGCCGGCCGGCATCGCCCCGATCAGCTCCGCCCGCGTCATGCCCTGCGCCAGCGGCGCGCGCATGGCCTCGATCGCCGCCTTCACGCCGGCGATGGTCTCGCCGTAGCGGCGGTAGGGAACGCACTCGCCCAGCCCGGCATTCTCGCCTTCGCGAATGGTGCAGACGACGACCTCGGCCTCCGTCCTGGAGCCGCGCGCGATGGTGAACACGCCGGCGATGGGAAAACGCTCGGTTTCGACCGAAATGACACGCGGCATGTCTTTCTGCTCCGGCAGGGGCGCGGCGGCGGCGGCGAAATCGACAGGCCGGCTCCGTCAGGCTAAACAGGACGCCATGTTGACCATCGGCAGACGCGAAGCAAGCAGCAAGTCGGCCGCGCCGGATGCGCGCCAGCCGCGCGTCGCCGCGCACAGCGAGGGCGACATGCTCGGCTGCGCCTTCTTCGGCAACTGGATCACGCGTCGGGTGGCGGCCGTCGACGCAGACATGCGCCGGATCGAAGAACAGGGCGGCTTCAGGCACCTGACGCTCGATTTCAGCAATGTCGGCAAGATGGATACCGCCGGTGCCTGGCTCGTCCACCGTCTGATCGAGGCCAGCCGCAAGCGCGGGGTCGAGGTCTCCATCGCCGGCGCCGGCGAAACCGTGTCGGTGCTGCTCGATGCCGTGGGCGAGGCGGTGCAGGGCGACGGCGAGGCCGGGCCGCAGCGCCGGCCCAACATCGTCATCCGCGCGCTGGAGGCGGTGGGGCGGCGCGTCTACGAGATGCGCGACGACTTCCTCGCGGCCATGAACATCCTCGGCGCCACCATTGCCGGGGCGCAGTTGAAGCTCGGCCGCGGCCATGCGGTCAACCCCGCCGCCATCTTCAACCAGCTCGACCGCATGGGCGTGGGCGCCATCCCGGTGGTGACGCTGATGTCGTTCATCGTCGGCGCCATCGTCGCCCAGCAGGGCGCCTACCAGCTGCGCTATTTCGGCGCCGACATCTTCGTGGTCGACCTGGTCGGCGTGCTCGTGCTGCGCGAGTTGGGCGTGCTGATGACGGCGATCATGATCGCCGGCCGCTCCGGCAGCGCCATCACCGCCGAGATCGGCTCGATGAAGATGCGTGAAGAGGTGGACGCGCTCAAGGTCATCGGCCTCAACCCGATCGGGGTGCTGGTGTTCCCGCGCCTGGTGGCGCTGGTGGTGGGCCTGCCGTGCCTGACCGTGCTGGCCAATTTCGCCGCGCTCGGCGGCGGCCTGGTCGCCGCCTGGCTTTATTCCGACATTCCGCCGGCCGCCTTCCTCGACCGGCTGCGCGCGGCCATCGACCTCAGCACCATCTTCGCCGGGCTGATAAAGGCGCCGTTCATGGCCATCATCATCGGCACCATCGCCTCGGTGGAAGGCATGAAGGTGGGCGGCAGCGCCGAATCGCTCGGCCTGCACGTCACCGCCTCCGTGGTGAAGTCGATCTTCGTCGTCATCATCCTCGACGGGCTGTTCGCCATCTTCTATGCGGCGATCGATTTCTGACATGGCGGCGGTGGAGCAGCAGGCCGGTACGGCGGAACAGGCGGGGCACGAGGAGATCGTGCTCTCGGCCTCCGAGATCACCGTGGCCTTCGGCGACAACGTCATCCTGGACGGGCTTTCGCTGGACATCAGGCGCGGCGAGATCCTGGGCTTCGTCGGGGCTTCCGGCTCGGGCAAGTCCGTGCTGCTGCGCACCATCCTCGGCCTGGTGCGCAAGCGCTCGGGCACGATCCGGCTGTTCGGCATCGACGTGGAGAAGGCGGACGACGCCGAGCGGATGGCCGTCGACATGCGGCTCGGCGTGCTGTTCCAGCAAGGCGCGCTGTTCTCCTCGCTGACGCTGATGGAGAACGTGCAGGTGCCGATGCGCGAATATCTCGACCTGCCGAGGAGGCTGATGGACGAGCTGGCGCTGCTCAAGATCGAGCTGGTCGGCCTGTCGCCCGACGACGCCGGCAAGTTCCCGTCGGAGCTTTCCGGCGGCATGGTCAAGCGCGCGGCGCTGGCGCGGGCGCTGTCGCTGGACCCGGACATCGTCTTCCTCGACGAGCCGACCTCCGGGCTCGACCCGATCAGCGCGGCCGAGTTCGACGAGCTGGTGGTGAAGCTGCGCGACACCATGGGCCTCACCGTCTACATGGTCACGCACGATCTCGATTCGCTGTTCACCGCCTGCGACCGCGTGGCGGTGCTGGGCAGGAAGAAGGTGCTGGTCGAAGGCACGATCGAGGACATGCTCAAGAGCGAGGAGCCGTGGGTAAAGTCGTATTTCCGGGGCAAACGGGCGCGGCAGCTTGATCTTGCCGGCCGGCAATAGCGATAAGAGCGTATGGAAACCAGAGCCAACTACGTCATCGTCGGCATTTTCACGCTGGTTGCGATCCTGGCCGCGTTCGCCTTCGTCTACTGGACGGCGGCGATCAGCGACCGCGGCGAGACGGCGATGCTGCGGGTGCGCATTCCCGGCTCCGCCTCCGGGCTCGGCCGCGGCAGCTTCGTGCTGTTCAACGGCGTGAAGGTGGGCGACGTGCGCCGCGTCTATATCGACGTCAACAACCCGACCGTGGCCATAGCCGACACCGAGATCGACCGGCTGACGCCGATCACCAAGTCCACGCAGGCCGACATCGGGCTCGCCGGGCTGACCGGGCAGGCCAATATCGAGCTCAAGGGCGCCAACCCCAGCGAGCCGAAGCTGCTGGACGAGGCCGAGGAGCAGGGCAAGGTGGCCGAGATCGTGGCCAATCCCTCGGCCGTCACCAACCTGCTGCAGACGGCGCAGGACATCTTCACCCGCGCCGACAAGGTCATAACCAACCTGGAAGGCTTCACGCAGGACGTGCGCGGCCCGCTGACGCAGACGGTGGAGAACGCGCAGAAGTTCTCGGAGGCGCTGGCGCGCAATTCGGACGGCGTCGACAAGTTCCTTGCCAGCGTCAGCTCGCTCGCCGACGAATTGCAGGGCGTATCCGGCAAGCTGGACGGCACGCTGAAAGCGGCGGAGGACCTGCTCAACGCCGTCGACAAGGACAGGGTCAAGCAGATCGTGGCCAATATCGACGCGGTGAGCGCCAACCTGAAGCAGACCAGCGGCCAGCTCGACGGCGTGATCGACAATGTCGACAAGGCGGTGTCCTCGATCGGCGACTTCTCCCAGAAGACCCAGGGCACGCTGGCCCGGGTGGACAAGCTGCTGGACAGCGTCGATCCCGAGGACGTGCGCACCGCGCTCGCCAACATCAAACAGGCGAGCGAGAGCGCCGACAAGGCCGCGGCCGACATCGCCAAGGTGACGGAGAAGGTCGGCAACCGGGCTGACGACATCGACCAGACCATCAAGGACGCCCGCCAGCTTACCCAGCGGCTGAACGATGCGTCGGTGCGGGTGGACGGTATCCTCGCGAAGGTGGACGATCTGCTGGGCTCCGGCGAGGCCAACGGCGTGATGGCCGACGCCAGGTCCACGCTGAAATCCTTCAAGCAGGTGGCCGACACGCTGAACGCGCGCCTCGGCACCATCACCGACAACCTGGCCCGCTTCTCCGGGCCGGGGCTGCAGAACATCGAGGCGCTGGTGCAGGACAGCCGCCGCTCGATCAACCGCATCGAGCAGACGGTGACCGACCTGGGGCGCAACCCGCAGCGCATCCTTAGCGGCGGAGAGGGCGAAGTGCGCCAGTATGACGGGCGGGCGCGGCGCTGATGGCGATGCCGCCGCTTCTGGCGCCGCGAGGCCGCTACCTGGAGTTGACATATGGCCGTGCCGGCCGCAAAAACCTTGGCCGGCACGATTGCGGCCGCCGAACGGCAGGCACCACAAACGGGGATCGCGCGTGAAGTCCATTGTGTCCGGATCGGGAGCCGCATTGCTGGCGCTTGCCATTGCCGGCTGCGCGGCCTTGCCGGGCGGCGGCCCGGCGCCGCTCGACACGTTCGAGCTTTCGGCGGCCACCGTTCCCGCCCACAGGCAAAGCCGGCGGCAGATACTGATCGCCGAGCCCTCGGCGCTGAAGGCGCTGGACAGCCAGAACATCGTCATCAAGACGGGGGCCCGCTCGATCCAGTACCTGAAGGGCGCGCAATGGGCCGACCGGCTGCCGCTGATCGTGCAGGCCAGGCTGGCCGAGACCTTCCAGCGCTCCGGCAGCTTCGCCGGCGTCGGCAAGCCGGGCGAGGGGCTGGCCATCGACTACCGGGTCATCACCGAGGTCCGCTCCTTCGACGTGCGCGTGGGCCAGGGCGGCGACCGCGCCACGGTGGAGCTGTTCGTGCGCCTGCTCAACGACCGCAACGGCGAGGTGCGCGCCCAGCGCTCCTTCAGCGCTGCCGCGCCCGTCTCCGGCAGCGGCAACGCGGCCTATGTCGCAGCCCTCGACGCGGCCTTCGGCCAGGCGGCGCAGGACATCGTGCGCTGGACCGAATCGGCCATCTGAAGCGCCGCTTTATCGACCGGACATGAAAAAGGCGGGGAGGTCCCCGCCTTTTTCCGTTCGCCCGGCCCGAGCCGCAGCGCCTA
>DAOKZN010000137.1:0-1533 GCA_035325625.1 Mesorhizobium sp.
CGGTGGAAGTCAGCGGCCAGCGCGTGCACCTGACCGGCAAGGAATACCAGATGCTGGAGCTGCTCTCGCTGCGCAAGGGCACCACGCTGACCAAGGAAATGTTCCTCAACCATCTCTATGGCGGCATGGACGAGCCCGAGCTGAAGATCATCGACGTCTTCATCTGCAAGCTGCGCAAGAAGCTGGACGCGGCCTCCGGCGGCCAGAACTACATCGAGACGGTGTGGGGCCGCGGCTATGTGCTGCGCGAGCCCGAGGATATTCGCGAAATCGCCTGATTATAGGCCAAAGCGTTTCCGCTTCCCGGCCGATGCTCCGGCCAAAAAACCCGGTGCAGGGCCGGGTTCACCTCATGAACATGGTTCCGGCGGGGCTGCCGGATACGGTCAGGCCGCCACCGGCAGGGCGCGGAAGCGCTCCAGGAGCTGGGGGCGGTTGAACGGCTTGAGAAGATAGCCGTGTGCCCCGGCGCGCTTGGCGCGCATGATGGCGCCGATGTCCACTTCCACCAGCGAGATCAGGATCTGCGGCGGCATTTTGCCGGCGATGGTGCGGATGCGCCGGATCAGCTCGGGGGCGGGCATGTCCGCCAGGCTGCCGTCAACGACGACCACGTCCGGCATCTCGAAGGCGCACATTTCCAGCGCATCCTGGCCGGATGCCGCTTCCGTCACCACCATGTCCGGGCCGCTGAGGATGCGCTTCGCCACCTTGCGGATGACGCTCGATTCGTCGACGAACATGCAGCGTTTCATTTTCCCGGTCCTCTTTGGTCATCCCCCGGGCCGCAAGCCCCGGACGTTCTGGCGCGAAGCTTAGCTGCGCCCCGTAAAGAAGCCGAAAAGGCATTGGGTAAAATTCTTGCGAAATGCGGTTTCAGGCGCCGCGGAAGGCGCCGGACCGGCCGGCTCCATCAGGTTTCTTGAAGTATATTCAGGCGCCCGAAAGGAGATTTTCAATCTTTGTGCGTATCTTGGAAGTATATCTTCCACCGCGTGAAGATGGGCGGTATCACGCCGCGGTAAGCACGATCTCGTCGGGCGTGGCGTGGATCGAGATGGTCATGCCGGCCTCGCGCGCCAGGAGCAGCGTGTAGTAGGGCTGCACCGAATGGGCGTCGATGGGCTCCTCGGGCGCCGCCCCGGAATGGAGTTCCAGGAATTTCGGCGGCACGCGCAGCATCGGCCCGCGCACGGTCAGGACGAAGCGCGGCTGCGTCTCCACATCCTCCAGCGCCACGCCCAGCTTGCCGCCGCGCGGGATGGCCGCGTTGGCCACCAGAACCAGGTTGAGCAGCAGCTTGACCTTGTTCTTCGGCAGCAGCGCGCGATTGCCGCTCCAGGTCAGTTCCGGCTTCTCGTTCTTGAGGAAGGCGGTGGTCACGGCTTCCGCGTCGCCCGTGTCGATGAGCATGCCGGCCGAACCCGCCGCGCCGAAGGCGATGCGCGCGAATTGCAGGCGCGCCGAAGCGTTGCGCGCGCTCTGGCGGATGAGGTTCATGGCGTCCTCGTCGGCGCCGCCTTCGTCCAGCAG
>DAOKZN010000137.1:1633-6584 GCA_035325625.1 Mesorhizobium sp.
CGCTCTGGCGGATGAGGTTCATGGCGTCCTCGTCGGCGCCGCCTTCGTCCAGCAGTTCCAGGCCGTTGTTGATTGCGCCGACCGGCGAGATGATGTCGTGGCAGACCCGGCTGCACAGAAGGGCGGCGAGATCGGCGGCGGAAAGGGTGAAAAGATCGGCCATGGTCCCTCTCAAAGTCATGCAATATGCGGCCTCTGGCATCCGCCATGCCGGCCGTGCGAATCACGCGTCTCAATCCGGCTCTCTGGATATACAGCCGGCATGCGCGCGGCAATAAACGGAGCGGGCGCACCCGCCGGAAGAGGTATGCCCCTGGCGGATGCCGGCGGAATGGAGCGTGCCGGGCCGGAACGCGCGGCCTTCGAACAGCCATCTTCATGTGAAGGGTTAATGGTTGAAAAAGAATTACGACTTAGTTTGAGCTAAGAAGTCATAGAAGCGGCCGCCGAAGAGCCGCGACCAGGCGTTGGCGAGAGGCTCCCTGACGGAGATTGGAAAAGCATGCTTTCCCGTTTTTGCGACCGGCGCGGCCTGTTCGGCGCCTTCGCCCTGATGCTGGCGCTTTGCGGCACGTTCGCGCTTTCGACCACGCCCCTGCGGGCGCAGGAATACACGGCCCAGGAGATCGTCGATTCGGGCCATCGTTTCTTCGGCGCCACCTCCGGGGGCCTTGCCACGGTGGTGGAGAAGATCTTCGCCTCCTACGGCCTTCCCAACGGCTACGTCCTCGGCGAGGAAGGCTCCGGCGCGCTGATCGGCGGCCTGACCTACGGGGAAGGCACGCTCTTCACCAAGAATGCCGGCGACCATAAGGTGTTCTGGCAGGGGCCTTCGCTGGGCTGGGATTTCGGCGGCGAGGGCTCGCGCGTCATGATGCTGGTCTACAATCTCGACGACGTGAACAGCCTCTACGGCCGCTTCGGCGGCGTCGCCGGCTCGGCCTATGTGGTGGCGGGCGTCGGCTTCAACGTGCTCAAGGCCGGAAACCTGGTGCTGGTGCCGATCCGCACCGGGGTGGGCGCCAGGCTGGGCGTCAACCTGGGCTATCTCAAGCTGACGCCTGAAGCGACCTGGAATCCGTTCTGATTCGCGTTCGCGCACCGGCGGGCCTTGCCGTGCGGCGGGTTTTCCGCCATGCGAAGACGGCATAGCCTCGCCGCGGTCGTCACGCTCCGAAACGGGTAGCTCGCCTTGGTCCAGTCGGTCCTGTTCTTCATCCTCGGCTTTCTCGCCGCCACATTCCTGGCGGTGCTGATCGGGCCGGCCGTGTGGCGGCGCGCGGTCGTGCTGACGCGCCGGCGCATCGAGGCCGCGGCCCCGCTGACGCTCGCCGAGATGCAGGCCGACAAGGACCGCATCCGGGCCGGCTACGCCCTGTCGGCGCGGCGCCTGGAAATGGAGATCCGGGCGCTGAAGGAGCGGGTGGCGGCGCAGATGGTCGAGCTGGGCCGCGCCGGCGAGGAGGCGAAGAAGCTGGCGGCGGAGCGGGAAGGGCAGGGGCAGGTTCTGGCCGCAGGGCAGGCCAGGAGCGCCGAACTGGAGGCGGCGCTGAAGGAGCGCGGCGAACAGGCCGGCGCGCTCGCCGAAAAGCTCGCCGAAGCCGAACAGTTGCTGCAGGAGCGCGCGCTGGAGCTGGAAAAGCTGGGGCGCCTCTACGAGGAGGCGAGCTTCTCGTCCAGCAACCGGCAGATCGAGCTGGTTGCGCGGGAATCCGAGCTGGAGAAGCTGACCAGCGACATTTCCGTGCTGCGGGCCCAGCGCAAGGAAGCGGACAGGCGCCACCACGACTTCGTCGCCGAAAGCAAGGCGGTGGCGGAAGCGCTCAAGAACGAGAGGAAGAAGGCGGCCGACCTCGACCGGAAGCTGGAGCGGCTCATGGCCACGCTGGCCGACCGCGAGGAGAAGCTGGAGCGGCGCGAGAGCGAGCTGACGCGGCTGCGCCAGAAGCTGAAGGGTGGCGGGGCGGCCGAGCCCGGCCCCGCCCCGGTTCCGTCCGCTGCCGAGCCGGCTGCCCGGACCTCGCCGGAGGAAGAGGCGGCCGAAGGGCAGGGCAGCGAGATCGACAGGGCGGTCGCCCGGCTGAACGCCGATCGTGAGCGGCTGGAGGGGCGCCTTACCGCCCTGTCGCGCGAGAACAGGCGGCTCAAGACCAGCCTCGCCACCCTGGACGCCCCGGCCAACGGCGCTTCCGGTGCTGCGCAGCGCGACGGCGAACTGCGCGAACAGATGAGCGATCTCGCCGCCGAGGTCGTCCACCTCGCGGCCATGCTCGAAGGGCCGGGTTCGCCGATCACGAAGGCTCTCGCCGTGCCGGAGGAGGCCGCAGTCGACCAAGGTGCTGCGCGCATGCGCAGCCTGGCCGACCGGGTGCGCGCCCTGCAGAAGGCCACGGCGCCGGAATAGGGGGGCGGACCGGAAGGTGGAACCCGGTTTTTAGAAAATCCGATGCTTAAACAAGGAGATAGATCGCTATGCGCCCGCTGGGAGGCATTGCGATCCGGCGCCCGGTAGGCCTTCAGCGTCAGACTCGGGCGGCGTGGAAATGGTGGAGTGCGACGGCCGAGGCGGCGGCGACATTCAGGCTGTCGAAGCCCTCGGCCATGCCGATGCGCAATGAATCGAGCCGCGACAGCAAGGCTTCGGGCAGGCCCTCGCCTTCGGTGCCGAGATAGAGCGCGACACGCTCGGCATGCGGCGCCTGACGAAGGTCGATGCGGCCGCGCGGCGACAGCGCATATTGCACGAAACCCTGCCGCTCCAGCGCCTCGGTGAAGTGGCCGGCCTCCCCGAAGGCGGCGAAGGGCACTTTCAGCGCCGCGCCCACCGAAACGCGGATCGCCTTGCGGTAGAGCGGGTCGCAGCAGGTCGCGTCGATGAAGACCGCGTCGGCGCCGAAGGCGGCGGCGTTGCGGAAGATGGAGCCGATATTGTCGTGGTTGGCGATGCCGACCAGCACCAGCACGAGAGCCCGGACCGGCAGGGCGGCAAGCAGGTCCTGCGGCGCCGGGGCCTGCCCCTTGAGGCCGATGGCCAGCACGCCGCGATGCATGGGAAAGCCGGCGATGCGGTCCATCACCGTGCAGCTCGCCACATAGACCGGAACATGTGCCGGCAGCTTGCGCAGCACCTCGCCGAGCCCGTCCAGCCTGTTTTCCAGGATCAGCACGGATTCGGGCTCGAAGCGCCCGGAACCCAGCAGCACGTCGAGCACCACCTTGCCCTCGGCCACGAAACGGCCCTGCCGGCCGACGAGGTCGCGCTCGCGTATGTCGCGGTAGGCGGCGACGCGGCCGTCGTCGGGATCGTCTATGCGGATCGGTTCCATGAAAGGGGCAGTAGCGCAGGCGGCGGCCGAAGGCAAAGCCGGTGGCAGCCGGCCGGCCCGTCAGCTCTCCGCGCCGTCCAGGATCTTCTGCGACTGGCCGTCGAGGCTGGGCTGCGGCGTCCGCGCCTGGGCTGTCGCGTCCCGGCCGAACAGCTCGGAAAGCAGGCGCAGAAGGCGGCGCACGGCCTCGGAATCGCACGAATAGTAGATCATCTGCCGGTCACGCCGGGTCTGCACCAGCCCGGCCGCGCGCAGCTTGGCCAGATGCTGCGACAGGGCAGACTGGCTGAGTTCCACCTTTTCGGCGATGGCGCCGACCGACAGTTCCGTGTCGATAAGATGGCCCATGATGGCGAGGCGCTTTTCGTTGCCCATCAGCGTCAGAAAGCCCGCCGCCGCCCCGGAATCGGCAATCCGCTTTTGTGAAATCATTAACGCCCCGTATTCTCCTGTCCCCCGGCACCATGGGGCAATGGCGCCTAAAAGGTCCATCCTCACGTTCCGATGCAATCACCGGCTGCAAAGGCAGACTAGGATATTCCGGTCAAATCGCAAGTCCCGGAACCGCTGCCGGGATGACAAAAGCGTTAACGCTGTTGCTGCTGGGCCGTGCGTCCGGCCTTGACCATGAGGATCAGGGTGCGCCGAAGGTTCTCGGCGGCGGAGAGGGGCTCCGGAAAGAAGACCCGCCGTACCTCGTCGCCGGAGGCGAGATCCATGCCATCGGCATCGAGGCCGGTCAGCACCCAGCCTTCCCCCTGCGCCTTGGCGTAGTGGTGGGCATAGACGGCGACCACGTCGAGATGTTCCGCGTTCATGTGGTCGAGCGCGGGCTGCTCGGCCTCCGCGAGGCCTTCGGTGACTTCGCCAGCCACCAGCAGATCGTCGCGGTCGAGCAGATAGGCCTTGCCGAAGCCGCCGTTCAGGCTGGCGCGTTCCAACTCCAGCCGGAAGATCGAGAAGTCGCCCAGCCCGACATAGAGCTTCGCCTTGGGGTTGCGGTTGAGATAGCGCCGCTGGGCGCGGGCATGCTCGGGCGTGCCGCGCTCCAGCTGCCGTGCCCGGCACACCAGCGTGATGCGCGGATGCGCCAGCGCGTCGCCCTTGCCCGGTTCGCCGAGCAGCAGCGAGCAGCGCGGATCGGCAACGATGGCGCCGGTATGGGCCGACAGCGCCGAGACCAGGATAAGCGGCGTGCCGTCGAGATCGGTGGCGACGCCGACGCGGCTGGCCAGCGGCCCGCCGGTGGCGGGATCGAGCACGGCCAGCGCGCCGAAGCGGGCGGATCGCAGCAGGGTCTTGCCAAGGCGGATCGCCTCCGCGTCGGTTTCCCGGATGACATCCTTCTTCGGCTGTTCCACCTGCCTCACCGCGATAAGTTGATTTTTCTAATCCACTTATTGGCCGAACGGGTGGGATTTGACAAGGCCGATGCCGGCCCTCCTTTCCGGAAATCCCTTATTTGGGGGCCATGCGGATGGCGCCGTCGAGGCGGATCGTCTCGCCGTTCAGCATCTGGTTCTCCACGATGTGCAGCGCCAGCGCACCATATTCGGCGGGTTCACCCAGCCGGGGCGGGAAGGGAACGGCCGCGCCCAGCGAATCCTGCACCTCCTGCGGCATGC
>DAOKZN010000138.1:0-6566 GCA_035325625.1 Mesorhizobium sp.
GTGGAGCGCATCATCCGGATGAAGCTGCCGGTCATCGCCGACCATCTCGACAGCCCCGATCCGCGGCCCGATCCGCGGCCCGAGCCGCGCCAGCCGGCCAACGACCGGCCCGCCGGCGAGCGCAAGGGCAGGCCGCAAGGCGGCGGACAGCGCGGGGAGGGTGCCGACAGGCAGCGCGCCGACGGCAAGCCGTCGGCAAAGCGGCCTTTCGCGGGCAAGCCGCAGGGCGAGCGCAAGCCGGAAGGCGCCAGGCCGTTCCGTTCCCGCCGCCGGCCAGGCGGCCGCAATCGGCAGGCCCGCGCGGCCTGAGGCTCAGTTCCTACCAGGAGGCCGGCGCCCGAAGCTGAGCGGGCGCCGGTTCCAGCCCGTCAGCGCCGCGATCACCCGCAGGCAGAGCGGGCGCGGCAATATGGACAGCAGCTTGAGGCTCCAGGTCAGCCGGCGCGGAAAGGTCACCTCGAAGCCGCCGCGCTGGATGCCGCGCAGCATGCGCCGGGCGGCGACCGGCGCCGGCAGCAGCGCCGGCATGCGAAACCCGGCATTGCGGGTGAGCGGCGTGTCGATGAAGCCGGGATTGATGACCTGGATGCGGATGCCGATCTTGTCGAAGTCGAATTTCAGCGATTCGGCCATCAGGTTCAGCGCGGCCTTGGTGGCGCCGTAGGCCGCCGTCGTCGGCCAGCCGAAATAGGCGCTGATGGAGCCGACCAGCACGACATGGCCCTGTCCGCGCTCGCGCATGTGCCTGACGGCGGGCACGAGGCCGTTGACCACGCCCATGACGTTGACGTCGAAGCTGCGGCGGAACTTGCGCGCCGACATGTTCTCGCCGGCGATCGGCACATAGGCGCCCGCATTGAACACCGCCAGCGCGATCGGCCCCACCTCGCGTTCGATAGCCGCCACGGTGGCAGCCATGCGTTGCTCGTCGGTGACGTCGCAGGGATAGGCCACGACATGGCCGCGGCAGCCGGCGGTCTCGGCCACCAGCATGTCGATGGGGTCTTCCTCGCGCGCCGTCACCGCCACGGTGAAGCCCAGCGCCGCCAGTTCCCTGGCCAGTTCGCGGCCTATGCCTGAACTGCCGCCGGTAATCCAGGCGATCCCGTCTTTCGGACTGGCTCGATAAAGTGTCATGGTGCCCCGAAGCGTTGCCGCGCAAAGGCTTAGCGAGACGAAAAACGAAAGGAAAGGGGCCTTCGGCCGGTCCCTGCACAATCGGGCGCGGCTGTGTTGATCCGGATTGCGACTGGTCCAGGCAAATTCCTGCCTTGAAAGGGGCGCCCGGCGTTTTTAGGGTCTTTCCGCAAGCATCGAAGGATTCCTCCCCATGTACGGTTCTGTCATCGAAGCGATCGGCAACACGCCGCTGATCAGGTTGAAGCGCGCCTCGGAGGAAACTGGCTGCGAAATTCTGGGCAAGGCCGAGTTCATGAACCCCGGCCAGTCGGTCAAGGACCGCGCGGGGCTGTTCATCATCGGCGACGCCGAGCGGCGCGGCCTGCTGAAGCCCGGCGGGGTGATCGTGGAAGGCACCGCCGGCAACACCGGCATAGGGCTGACGCTGGTCGCCAAGGCGCTGGGCTATCGCACCGTCATCGTCATTCCCGACACGCAGAGCCAGGAAAAGAAGGACACCATCCGCATCCTCGGCGCCGAGCTGATCGAGGTGCCGGCGGTGCCCTACAAGAACCCGAACAACTATGTGAAGCTTTCGGGGCGGCTGGCCGAGCAGATGGCCAGGACGGAGCCGAACGGCGCCATCTGGGCCAACCAGTTCGACAATGTCGCCAACCGCGACGGCCACGCCCGCACCACCGCCGAGGAGATCTGGAGCCAGACCGGCGGACGCATCGACGGCTTCGTCTCGGCGGTCGGCTCCGGCGGCACGCTGGCCGGGGTCGCGGCGGGCCTGCGCGCACGCAGCAGGAACGTCAAGGTGGCGCTGGCCGACCCGCCGGGCGCGGCCCTCTACAGCTTCTACACCAGCGGCGAGTTGAAGGCCGAGGGCAGCTCCATCACCGAAGGCATCGGGCAGGGCCGCATCACCGCCAATCTCGAAGGCTTCGCACCCGACTTCTCCTTCCAGATCGCGGATGAGGAGGCGTTGCCGATCATCTTCGACCTGATCCAGGAGGAGGGACTATGCGTGGGCGGCTCCACCGGCGTCAACATCGCCGGCGCCATCCGCTTGGCGCGCGAGCTTGGGCCCGGCCACACCATCGTGACGATCCTCGCCGACTACGGCACGCGCTACCAGTCGAAGCTGTTCAACCCGGCTTTCCTGCACGAGAAGCACCTACCGGTGCCGGGCTGGATGGAGAAGGGCAGCGACATCTCCGTGCCGTTCGAGCAGGTGGCGTAATGGCGCACCGCACCGAGATTCTGTTCCGCGACGATTCCTACCTGTGCGAGACCGAAGCCGAGGTCGTCGCCGTCAACGAGCGCGGCGGCATCGTCCTCGACCGCACCATCTTCTACGCCACTTCCGGCGGCCAGCCGGGCGACACCGGCCATCTGGAGCGGGCGGACGGCAGCCGGATCGCCATTGCCGCCACCGTCACCGGCGAGACCAAGGACGAGATCATCCATGTGCCCGCGCCCGACCAGCCGGTGCCCGCGCCCGGCGAGACGCTGAAGCTTTCCATCGACTGGGAACGGCGGCACCTTCTCATGCGCATGCACACGGCCTGCCACCTGCTCAGCGTCGTGTGTCCGTTCCCGATCACCGGCGCGTCGGTGGCTGTCGATGATTCGCGCGTCGATTTCGACATTCCCGACGCCGGCTACGCCAAGGAGGACGTGACGGCGAGGCTGATGGAACTGGTGCGCGCCGACCATCCGGTGTTCATCCGCTGGATCACCGACGAGGAATTTACCGCCAATCCGGGGCTGGTGAAGTCGAAGAACGTGCGCCCGCCCAGCGGCACCGGGCGCATCCGGCTGGTCTGCATCGGCGAAAATGCGATAATAGACAGCCAGCCCTGCGGCGGCACCCATGTGGCGCGCACCGGCGAGGTGGGCGAGATCCACATCGGCAAGATCGAGAAGAAGGGCCGCGAGAACCGGCGCTTCCGCATCCGTTTCGGCCCGATGCCGGCCGCCTGAGTCCGTACTTCCGGGAGAAAGACATGGCCGAGGACAGTCCCTTCACCGTCGATGCCGACTGGCTGCAGCAGCGCCTCGGCCAGCCCGGCCTGTCGGTCGTGGACGCCTCCTGGTATCTGCCGGCGCAGAAGCGCGACGGGCGGGCCGAATACAAGGCCGGCCACATTCCCGGCGCCGTATTCCTCGACCATGATGCGATCTCGGACCAGAATTCGCCGCTGCCGCACACGCTGGCCTCGCCGGGCGATTTCGCGCAGTTCGTGGGCTCGATGGGCATCTCGGCCGACGACACCATCGTCGTGTATGACGGGCCGGGCTTCTTCTCCGCGCCGCGCGCCTGGTGGATGTTCCGCGTCATGGGCGTGTTCCAGACCTATGTGCTTGACGGCGGCCTCGACCGCTGGAAGGCCGAAGGCCGCCCGGTTACGGCCGAGCCCACCAAGATCGCGCCTTGCGTGTTCCATGTCGACTTCGACGCGGATCGCGTCGTCGGCCTCGGCGAGATGCGCCGCATCGTGGAAACGCGTGAAAGCCAGATCGCGGACGCGCGCCCTGCCGGCCGCTTCACCGGCGCGGAACCAGAGCCGCGGCCCGGCATGCGCTCCGGCCACATGCCGGGCGCCCGCAGCGTGCCGGCCTCGGCCCTTTCGGAGAACGGGGTGCTGCTGCCGAAGGAGAGGCTGCGCAAGGTGTTCGAGGAGGCAGGCGTCGACCTGTCGAAGCCGGTGGTGACCTCCTGCGGCTCCGGGGTGACGGCGGCGGTGGTGACGCTGGCGCTCGAAACGCTCGGCCACGCCGACAACCGGCTCTACGACGGATCGTGGGCGGAATGGGGCGCGCTGGCCGACACGCCGGTGGCCACGGGCAAGGAATGAAGCGCATGGACGACCGTGTGCCGGAAAAGATCGACGTCACGGTGACGTTCCTGGAGATGGAGGCGCCGCCGGCGAGGTATCCGCCGCTGCCCTATGGGCGCCAGATCGCGTTGCTGCGCACGAAGAACATTCCGCTGCATTTCTACCGCTACCTGACCGACCGGGTCGGGCGCAAATGGCATTGGGTGAACGTGCTGCGGCTTACCGACGAAGAGCTTGCCGCCACCATCCACCGCGAGGACCGCGACATCCGCGTGCTCTATCTCGACGGCTCCCCGGCCGGTTTCTTCGACGTGCGGCCGCATCTGCCGGAAATGGCCGAACTGGCCTATTTCGGCATGATGGAGCATGCGACGGGGCAGGGGCTCGGCCGCTGGTTCCTGGGCGCGGCCATCGAGGCGTGCTGGTCGCACAAGCCCGAGCGCATCACGGTGCAGACCTGCACGCTCGACCATCCCGCCGCCCTGCCTCTCTACCAGAAGCTCGGCTTCCGGCCGGTGGCGCAGAAGAAGGAAGTGGTGCGGCCCATGCCCTTCGCCGAGCGCATGGCCAGCGTCATGCGCCCCTGACACGGAGGTCGGCCCCTTCCTGAACGGCGCGTTCATCGGTCCTTCACCTTCGCTTTGCCATGGTCTTTCCCGATCCCGGACGGGCCAGAACGAAGGAGAGACCAGATGATCGACCGCCGAACCGTCACCGCCGCGCTGATTGGCGCGCTCGTCATGCCGGGCGCCGCGCTTGCGCAGGCCACGACCCCGTCCGCCGCGCAGATCGAGCGCCAGCTCGACGCCGCGCCGCGCATGAAGCTGCGGCCCGACCAGAGGGTGACGGTGCGTGAGTTCAAGCGCCGGCCGGACCTGCGCCGCGCCGCACCCTCCATCGACATCCAGTCGATCAATTTCGCCTTCGGCTCGGCCGAGGTGGCGCCGTCGCAGTACGGCAAGGTGCAGAACATCGCCGACGGGCTCAACCGCATCCTGCGGCGCAACCGGCGCGCCCAGTTCCTGATCGAGGGCCACACCGACGCGGTGGGCTCGGCCGCCTCCAACCAGGTGCTGTCGGAGCGGCGGGCCGAATCGCTGAAGCGGGTGCTGATGCGCGAATTCGGGGTGTCTTCCCGCGCGCTGGAAACCATCGGCTACGGCGAGGAATTCCTGCTGGTGCCGACCCAGCAGGAGAACTGGCGCAACCGCCGCGTCACGCTGCGTCGCTTCGACGATTTCGTGCGCTGACCACCCGGCTGGACCATCGGTCCGTTCGCAGCCCGGCTTGACGAGCCGGGCTGTTTTCGTTCCGCTGGGCCGATCTTGCAAAGGGACGTTTCGAAATGACGATAGCAGTGGTCATGGCCGGCGCGACCGGCTGGGTGGGCAAGGCGCTGGTGCCGGCGATCCTCGCCCAGGACGACATGCGGCTTGCCGGGGCGGTCTCGCGCACCGCCGCCGGGCAGGATGCCGGCAAGGCGACGGGCGGGCCGGAGGCCGGCGTTGCCGTTTCCGGCTCGCTCGCCGAGGCGCTCGCCGCGCCGTCCGACGTGGTCGTGGACTACACCAAGCCGCATGTGGTGAAGGACCATGCGCTGCTGGCGGTGTCGAAGGGCAGGCATGTGGTGATCGGCACGTCCGGCCTCGGCGCGGCCGACTATGCCGAGATCGACGCCGCCGCGCGTGCCAACGGCGTCGGCGTGCTTGCCGCCGGCAATTTTTCCATCACCGCCACATTGATGAAGCGCTTCGCGCTGATGGCGGCGAAATATGTGCCGGATGTCGAGGTGATCGACTACGCCAGCGCGAAGAAGCCCGACGCACCTTCCGGCACCGCGCGCGAGCTGGCCGAGGCACTGGCGGAAATCCGCCAGCCCGCCACCGCCAGGCCCGTTACGGACGTCTCCGGCGTGCCGGGCACGCGCGGCGCCGCCGTCGGGGCGGGCGAGGGGGTGCAGGTGCATGCGCTGCGCCTGCCCTCCTACATCCTGTCCTGCGAGGCGCTGTTCGGCCTGCCCGACGAGCGGCTGACCATCCGCCACGATGCCGGATCGTCGGCCGCGCCCTATGTCGCCGGCACGCTGCTGGCCATCCGCCGCGTCGGGTCCTTCAAGGGCCTGGTGCGCGGGCTCGACGCGCTGATGGAATAACGGCTCGGCGTTAACCTTTCGTTAACCAAGCCGGTCCACAGTAACCGTGAACTGTCGCACGGCCGTTACATTGTCGCGGTAGAAGACAGGCGTCGAAGGATCGGCCGACCGCGGATGTACCGGCGGCCATTTCGACGGACGAGGAAGCGGGGCAAGTACCCCGCTTTTTTGTTGCCCGCTTCTCTCTGTGACGGCGGCTCAGGCAGCGGCAAGCGCGGCCTTCGGCTCGGCCAGTTCATAGCCGAGCGCTTCGGCCACCGCCCGGTTGGTGATGCGCCCGCGATGGACGTTCAGCCCGTTGCGCAGGTGCGGGTCGTCGGCCAGCGCCTTCAGGCCCTTGTCGGCGAGCTGCAGGCCGTGGTGCAAGGTGGCGTTGTTCAGCGCATGGGCGGAAGTGACCGGCACGGCGCCCGGCATGTTGGCCACGCAATAGTGGATGACGCCGTCCA
>DAOKZN010000139.1:0-2884 GCA_035325625.1 Mesorhizobium sp.
GGCAGCGCCGAGCCGTGCATGACCTTCAGCCGCTCGGCCGCCTCCAGCGAGGTGGACAGGCCCTTGGCGAGGTCGAGCGTGACGTGGTTGCCGCCGATGGGGATGGCGCTGCCGTGCACGAAGCGGCCTTCGCTGAAGATGGAAATCGCCGTGGTGCCGCCGCCCATATCGATGCAGGCGGCGCCCATTTCCAGCTCGTCGTCCACCAGCGCCGCCAGCCCGCTGGCATAGGGCGTGGCCACCATGCGCTCCACCGACAGGTGCGAGCGGTTGATGGCGAGCTCCAGATTGCGCATCGGCGCCGAATCGGCGGTCATGACATGCATGTCCACGCCCAGCGTGTCGCCGACCATGCCGCGCGGGTCGCGCACGCCGCGCTCCAGGTCGAGCGAGAAGCCCACGGGAAGCGAATGGACGACCTCGCGCTCCGCCTTCAGTCCCTGCTTGGCCCCGGCCGCGAGCACGCGCCTGATATCGGCCTCGTCCACCTCGTGGCCGCCGAGATTGATGGTGGCCGAGAAGGTCTCGCTCCGCAGCCGGCCCGCCGTCACGTTGGCGATGAGCGAATCGACGGTGAGGCCGGCCATGCGCTCGGCCGCGTCGACGGCCAGCCGCACGGCATGCTCGGCCCGGTCGAGATCGACCACGACGCCGGACTTCACCCCTTGCGACTTCTGGTGGCCGATGCCGATCACCTGGATGCGATGCGAGCGCCCGCGCAGCAGCGTGCCCTGCTCGCGCGGCTTCAGCTTGGCCACCATGCAGCAGACCTTGCTGGAGCCCACGTCCAGCACCGTCAGCACGCCCGACCGGCGCAGCGCATCGCCATGACCGCCCAGCCAGTTCATATGCTTCGCTCCGGCTTGCGTTTGGCTGCCTTCATTTCCTTCAGCGCCGTCTGGCGGGCCTTGACCGCCTCCGGCGTCAGTTCCAGCGCCAGCCTGTCGGCGATGCGCATGTCCACGGCGGCGATGTCGCGCGACAGCAGCGACTGCTCGCGGTCCAGATCGACCAGCCCGGCCAGCGCGGTCTCCACGTCATCCTCCGGCAGCTTGACGGTGATGCCGTTGTCGAGCTTCAGGTCCCAGCGCCGCTCGCCTACCCGCACATAGGCCCTGACGCGGCTGGCCAGCTCGCCATAACGCGCCACCTTTTCCAGGAACTCCGGCGCATGCAGGGGCGCCCCGGTGCCGACCAGCAGCGGCAGCACCGCCTGGTTGCCGCCCGCATAGGGCGCGATGACCCGGCCGTCGCGCTCGATGACGGAAACCTGCGTATCCTGCTGCCACAGCGCGAAGGGTGCGCGCTCATCGATGCGCACCTCCAGCGTGTGCGGATAGATCTTGCGCACGGCCGCGCCCTCGACCCACGGCAAGGTGGCGACGCGCTCGCGCGCAGCCTCCGCATCGAAGCCGATCAGCGAGGTCCAGCCGTCGAGGTCGAGCTTGTCGAGTATGTCGATCTCGGAGGTCTCGCGATTGCCGACCACCTTGATCTGGTCGACGGCGAAGCCCGTGCGGGCGGTCACGCCCTGCACGAAGCCGTCGAGATTGCCGCCGAGATAGCTGCCATAGGCCAGGCTGGAAGCCAGGAAGGCGGCCGAAAGCGCGGTGGCGGCGAAGGGCGGCGCCTTCAGGTCCCCGTCGCCCAGCCGCGCGAAGACGCGCGCTGGCCGGCGCAGCCAGCGCGGCAGCACGAAACGGCCGAAGGAAAAGGGCGCGCCGGGAAGGCCGCGCGCGCCGGCGCTCCTTCTTCCGCCAGTTGCCCACCTCAACGCTGACACGAAGCGTCCTCCACCATCCAACTCAAGAGATCGCCGAACGAGTGCCCCGCATGCGCGGCGATTTCAGGCACAAGAGACGTCGGCGTCATGCCCGGCTGGGTGTTGACCTCCAGCCACACGACCTCTCCATTTTCGGAATGGCGGTCGTCGTAACGGAAGTCCGACCGGGAGACGCCCCGGCACCCGATCGCTTGATGAGCCTTGAGCGCCAGTGTCTGTATTTTTTGGTAAATATTCGGTGAAACTTTCGCGGGGGTTTCGTGTTTTGAGCCGCCCGGCACGTATTTTGAATCGTAGTCGTAGAAGGAATGGCCCGTCGGGATGATCTCGGTGACCCCCAGCGCCACGTCGCCCATCACCGCGCAGGTCAGCTCGCGCCCGTGCACGTAGCGCTCGACCATGACGGTGTCGCCATAGTTCCAGTCGGACGAGGAGATCACCTGCGGCGGATGCGACTGCCCTTCCTTGACGATCACCACGCCGAAGCTCGACCCCTCATTGACCGGCTTGACCACATAGGGCGGCTTTATCGGATGCACATCCCGGATCGCGAAGCGATCGAGCACCCTCGATTCGGCCACCGGGATGCCGGCCGCCTTGGCGATGGTCTTGGCCTGCGCCTTGTTCATGGCCAGCGCCGAGGCCAGGACGCCCGAATGGGTGTAGGGAATGGCCAGATATTCGAGGATGCCCTGGATGGTGCCGTCCTCGCCGAACGGGCCGTGCAAGGCATTGAAGGCGACGTCCGGCTTCAGCGCCGAAAGCACGGCGCCCACGTCGCGGCCGACATCGACGCGGGTGACGCGGTAGCCCTCGCCCTCCAGCGCCTCGGCGCAGGCCGCGCCGGAAGAAAGCGACACGGGCCGCTCGGACGAGAAGCCGCCCATGAGAACAGCCACATGCTTGTCTTTCATCCCCCGTCATCCCCTTCGGCGGGTTCACAACCATGTTTCCAGGTTCGAGTCCGGACCTCCCGGCAGACAATGTCTGCCAGACGGAACCGCGCCCCACGCGCCCGGACGACTCAAATCAGGAAACGCCTCTACCCCAAAGAATCAGAGAGTTGATTCTGTGGCAAGTCCTTATGATTCCGAGAGATTC
>DAOKZN010000139.1:2984-6529 GCA_035325625.1 Mesorhizobium sp.
CCCAAAGAATCAGAGAGTTGATTCTGTGGCAAGTCCTTATGATTCCGAGAGATTCACTTTCGGAAAAAATAGGGCGAAAAATGCGGGAGCGCGGCAAGCAGGGCCGGCCGAACCGCGCGCCGAAAGCTTCCGGCAAATCGCGAATGCGCGTCAGGATGAGCTTTTCGGAACCCGGCGGCGTTTTTCGGCGCGCGCTTCAAACTCGCGATTGACCTTCACGAAATGATGATAGACGTCGCCCGTCCTGCGATGGGACCAGAACAGCCAGACGACACCTGCGGCATAGACGATCGCGATCGCCGCAAGCGCCAAAGTCACCGGGCTTCGGAAAAAAGCTTCGATCATCGCAGCCCCTTGTTGTCCATCCGGTCGATGAGCCTGTCCACCGTCGCCACTATGTCATGTAGTGCAGAAAGCTCCGCCGCCAAATTGCGGTCTTCAAGATAGCCCTTCCCGGCACAGACGGCGCCGACCGCAAACACCGCTATGCCCGCCGGCGGAAAAATGGCCGTGGTCAGGGCCGCGACGACGGCGCCGGCCGAAATGGTCGCCCCGCCTCCCATGGCGAAGGCACGCACAGCCGCCCGATAGGACTTCCGGTCCGCCTCCAGGTCGCGAAACGCCGCCCCGATCAGTTGCAGCCTTTCCCTCAGCTCGGCCAAGGCTTCGGGCGGGCGATTGTGGTGACGGTCGAGATGCTCTGCAAGCTGCAGCGAGAACTCGGCGCTGTAGAGCAGCTTGCGAATCTCGCGCAGGCCCGCAACATCGGGCCGTTGCGCCGCCGCACGCTCCAGTTCCTGCAAGACGCTTTCAATGTCCATGCACCCCCC
Organism: Mesorhizobium sp.; assembly: GCA_035325625.1. Lineage (GTDB taxonomy): Bacteria > Pseudomonadota > Alphaproteobacteria > Rhizobiales > Rhizobiaceae > Mesorhizobium. Next base: position 3,815 of record DAOKZN010000139.1, read on the forward strand.
GGCGATCATGGAACTGAAGGCATACTACATCCCGCTGCCTCTAAAGCAACTCCGGCGGCCTCAAAGCAACTGGCCGAGGAACTCCTGCACCTCGCGGCCGGGGCGGAACTCGCCGATGCGCTTGATCTCCCATTCCAGCCTTATGCCGGAGGTCTCCAGCACGCGCGCGCGCACCGTCTCGCCCAGATATTCGAGGTCGTAGCCGGTGGCGCTGCCGGTGTTGATCATGAAGTTGCAGTGCATGGGCGACATCTGCGCGCCGCCCACCATCAGGCCGCGGCAGCCGGCCTTGTCGATCTCCTTCCAGGCCGAGGTGCCCTCCGGGTTCTTGAAGGTGGAGCCGCCGGTCTTCTCGCGGATCGGTTGCACCGTCTCGCGGTGCTGCTGCACGGCATCCATCGCCGCCCGGATCTTGTCCTTATCCTCCGGATGGCCCTCGAACAGGGCGGAGGTGAAGATCAGGTCGGCGGGCGCCGCCGAGCGGCGGTAGCCATAGCCCATCTCGGCATTGGACAGGGTATGGACGTTGCCCTTGCGGTCCAGCGCACGCACTTCCACCACGCGCTCGCGCGTCTCCACGCCGTTGGCGCCCGCATTCATGCGCAGCGCGCCGCCGACCGCGCCGGGAATGCCGTGGTAGAAATGGAAGCCGCCTATGCCCGCCTCCAGCGCCACGGCGGCAAGGCGCTTGTCCGGCAACGCCGCACCCGCCCTGATCCGGATGTCGGACACGACCTCGGCCTCGCCGAAGCCCTTGGCCGAGAGCCGCACCACGAAGCCCCTTATACCGCCCTCGCGCACCAGCAGGTTGGAGCCGATGCCCACGACCATCACCGGGATCTCCTCCGGCACGGCGCGCAGGAAGGCGGCGAGGTCTTCCTCGTCGGCCGGCTGGAACAGCGCGTCCGCCAGCCCGCCGGCACGGAACCAGGTGATCTTGTCCATCTCGGCGTCGGGCGTGAGGCGGCCGCGCAGGCCGGCAAGCCCGGCGCCCAGCTTTTCGAGCAGCGCCGTGCCGCGCGCCGTCACGGCAAAGCACCCTTCGCAGTCGCCCTCCACCTAAAGGAAGGTCGACCCCCACTCCGTCTCGGCTTCGCCGAGCCACCTCTCCCCCGTTCGACGGGGGAGAGGAAACACCGGCGCCAAGCACGACGCCCTTCCTCTCCCCTTTTGAGGGGGAGAGGTGGTTTGCGAAGCAAACCGGAGTGGGGGTCTACCGCGCCATGGGCTATCGCCCGCACTCTTACCGATGTGGGAATCCTGACGGGTACGGCGCTACTCAAGACGCTTCTCCCTGCCCGGCCAGTTCCTTCGGCAGCGCATAGGCCCATTGGGTGATGTTGCCGGCGCCGAGGAAGACGACGAAGTCGCCCGGACGCGCCAGTTCGCGCACCAGCGGCGCCACCGCCGCCGGCCCCTCGACGTAGCGGGCGTCGCGATGGCCGCCGGCGCGGATGCGCGCCACCAGCGCATCGGAGGTCACGCCCTCGATCGGGTCCTCGCCAGCCGGATAGACCGGCGCCACCATCACCGTGTCGGCATCGTTGAAACAGGCGGAGAAATCGTCGAACAGGTCGCGCAGGCGCGTATAGCGGTGCGGCTGGGCAACGGCGATGACGCGTCCGTCCGTCGCCTCGCGCGCGGCCTTCAGCACCGCCTTGATCTCGACCGGATGGTGGCCGTAGTCGTCGAACACCTCCACCCCGTTCCACGAGCCGGTGTGGGTGAAGCGCCGCTTCACGCCGCCGAAGGCCGACAGGCCCTTCCTGATCGCCTCGGGCGGGATGCCCAGCTCATGCGCGACGGCGATCGCCGCCGTGGCGTTGGAGACATTGTGGCGGCCGGGCATGGGCAGGCGCAGATCGGCGATCACCGTCTCGCCGCCGCCCTTGCGGTTGCGGATCACCACGTCGAACAGCGAGGCAGCGCCGTCCATGCGATGGTTGACGAAGCGCACGTCGGCCTGCGCGTTGCCGCCATAGGTGATGACGCGGCGGTCCTCGATGCGCCCCACCAGCGCCTGCACTTCGGGATGGTCGGTGCACATCACGCCAAAACCGTAGAACGGCACGTTCTCGACGAACTGGCGGAAGGCGTCGCGCACCTTGTCGAAGGAGCCGTAATGGTCGAGATGCTCGGGGTCGATGTTGGTGACGACGGCGATGTCGGCCGGCAGCTTGAGGAAGGTGCCGTCGCTCTCGTCGGCCTCCACCACCATCCATTCGCCGTCGCCCATGCGCGCATTGGTGCCGTAGGCGTTGATGATGCCGCCATTGATGACGGTGGGGTCGAGCCCGCCCGCCTCCAGCAGCGCCGCCACCATGGAGGTGGTCGTGGTCTTGCCGTGCGTGCCGCCGATGGCGACCGCCTGGCGGAAGCGCATCAGTTCGGCCAGCATCTCGGCCCGCCGCACGACCGGCAGCAGCTTTTCCCGCGCGGCCACGAGCTCGGGATTGGATTTCCTGATGGCGGTGGACACCACCACCACCTCGGCCTCGCCGAGGTTTTCCGCGCGGTGGCCGACGAAGCACTCTATGCCCTTCTCGCGCAGGCGCTGCACGTTGGCGCCGTCGGCCTGGTCCGAGCCCTGCACCTTGTAGCCGAGATTGTGCAGCACCTCGGCGATGCCGCTCATGCCGATGCCGCCGATGCCGATGAAATGCACGAGGCCGATGGTCTGCGGCATCTTCATGCGCGCGCTTCCTTCCTGAAGTC
>DAOKZN010000140.1:0-4311 GCA_035325625.1 Mesorhizobium sp.
GGCTGAAGGCCAACAACGGCTATGTCTACCCGAACTATCTGGCGCTGGTGAAGGCCTATGCCTTCAGGGTCAAGGAGCCGGTGGTGCATCCCGTGCTGCGGCGCGCGCCGGAGCCGGGCCGCGCGTTCCAGCCGCGCGTGCGCGCCCGCAACGTCTCGGGCCTTGGCACCGCGCCGGTGCCGGCCGACCCGCCCAAGGAATGAGCGGTTTCATCGCCGCGCTGCCCATGTATGACTGGCCCGAGCTTCGGGCCGAGACCGATGCGCGATGGGCCGCCATCCGCGACCGGCTGCGGGCAGCCGGCATCGAGGAGGCGCCGGAGCATCTGACGCGGGAAAACACGCCTTCCGGCGAACTCGACCTTGCGGCGCTGTGGCGGCACCCCGGGCTGCTCCTTGCCCAGACCTGCTGGGGGCCGATGGAGATGGGCCTTTCGGCGCATGTCCAGGTGGTGGGCCAGCCGGACTATTCCGACTGCGAAGGCGGGCAGGGCGAGCTTTATTCGAGCGCCGTGGTGATGCTGGGATCCAGGATATCCGACTCCGGCCTGCCAGGTACGGCCGCTGCAAATGGTGTGAAGCACCCCCGCTCCGCCTCGCTTCGCTCGGCACCTCTCCTCCTGCCCGGGGGAGAGGAAACGCCGGCCGCGAAGCAGGCCCCTTTCCTCTCCCCCGTCGAGCGGGGGAGAGGTGGTTTGCAAAGCAAACCGGAGTGGGGGTCGAGTTCGACAGATGCTTCTGCCGTGACTCCTCCGGACGGCCGGGCCGTCCTTCCACTCGGCCTGCTGCGCGGCGCGCGCTTCGCCTTCAACAGCGCCGACTCCATGTCGGGGTTTCTGGCGCCAGGACGCGACCTCGAGGCGCTGGGCGAAAGCCTCGCCATCTTTTCCGAACGGATCGAGACCGGCGGCCACCGGGCCTCGCTCCGCGCGGTGGCCGCGGGCAAAGCGGACGTGGCGGCGATCGACTGCCGCTCGTGGAGCCTTTTCAGGCGCTTCGAGCCGGAAGTGTCGGCCCGGCTTCAGGTCGTCGGCTGGACCGCGCGGCGCAAGGGCCTGCCCTTCGTCACGGCCGCAGCAACCTTGCCAGAGGTAGCGCACATGTTAGCGGATATTCTTGCCGTTCGGTGACGTAACGGCGCTGAAAGGTCAGCTTGCAACCGACTTCTTTCGAGCCTTGCCGATCCGGATACGGGGAGATTTCCCGGCTTCATGCTCGACCTCGAAGATGCCTGTCTTGCGTACCAGGTCGATCAGCTTGGAGAAGCCATAGGAGCGGGGGTCGAAAGATGGCTCAAGCTTGCCGAGTTGATTTCCGACCGATCCGAGATTGGCCCAGCCATCCTCTCCCTCAACCTGGTTGAAGGCCTTGCGGATGGTTGGAGCAATGTCGGTTAGAGTCAATAGCGGTTTTGCTAGGCTCGGCTTCGGTTCGCTTTTTGCGGTGTCTGACGCCAGGTTCTCGGTGTAGAAGAAACGATGGCAGGCCTGCTGCAAGCTCTTCGGGGTCTTTTGCTCGCCAAAACCATAGACGTCGAGGCCCGCTTCCCGGATACGCGAAGCCAGGCGGGTGAAATCGCTGTCGGACGACACGAGGCAGAATCCGTCGACGCGGCCGCCATGCAGAAGGTCCATGGCGTCGATGACCAGCGTAATGTCGGAGGCGTTCTTGCCGGTCGTGTAGGCGAATTGCTGTTGCGGAATGATTGCATGCGCCGACAAGACGTCCGCCCAGGGTTGTGATCGCGCCTGCGAGAAATCTCCGTAGATGCGGCGGATGCTGGCGTCGCCGATCTTGGCGATCTCCTCGAACAGTGCGCGGGCAATCTTCGCCGACGCGTTGTCCGCGTCGATCAGGACTGCGAGCTTGGCAGCGCGTGGATCGTGAGCCATGCCCTTTCATAGGGTTGAGGCGTGAAAATCCGGCTAAGCGGATCGGTGAAAATCCACCTAACTTCGCATCTTCTGGCCGGTGGGGTCGAACAGCGGCTCGGCATTGATGCGGGCCGGGCGGCGCTGGCCCAATATCTCGATCTCGAACAGGCCGGCGCTTTCGTCGTCGGCAAGGGCGGCCGGCACGTAGCCCTGCGCCATCGACTTGCCGACATGGTGGGCGTAGCCGCCGGACGTCACCCAGCCGACGACGCGCCAGCCGCCGTCGACGATGCCGCGCACGGCCGAGGCCCCTTCGGCGGCGGTTGAGCCACGCACTTCCTTGCCTTGGGCGTCGAAGCGCGGCGCGCCGTAGCCATGCGGCTTCTCCACCGTGCCGTAGTCGGTTGAAACCTTCGCCCAGATCGGCTCGTCGCCCATCACGTCGGCGTCCTCCGCCTCGACCACGAAGGAGACGCGGCGCAGTTTCGGGCTTCCCGCGTGTTCCTTCGCCGCCGCCTCGCGGCCGATGAAATCGTTCTTCTCCAGCTTGACGAAGCGGTCCATGGAGCCCTCGAACGGGCCGTAGATCGGCCGCAGCTCGCGGAACCATGTCGGAAAATTCTTTTCCAGCCGCATGGAAAGCAGCGCGCGCATGCCGAAATCGACCAGCCCGAATTCCGCGCCCGCCTCCTTGATGGCGGCATAGACGAGGCGCTGATAGGCCGGCTGCATCCAGATCTCGTAGCCGAGGTCGCCGGTATAGGTGATGCGGTTGACCAGGCAGGGCGCGCCGCCCACCGCCATCTCGCGGCAATCCATGAAACGGAACGCTTGGGACGATACGTCCACGTCGACGAGCTTCTGCAGCAGGGCCTGGCTTTTCGGCCCGGCGATGGAGAGACCGACGAGCGTCTGGTCGAAGCGGTGGATGCGGACGGAACCGTCCTTAGGCAGGTGCTTCTCGAACCAGCGCATGTGGTACTTCGCGGCCGCCGAGGAGCCCCAGATCATGAAGCGGTCTTCGCCGGCCCTGGCGCCCATATTGGCGATCGTGAAGTCGCCGATCAGCTTGCCGAACTCGTTGAGCATGGGGGTGAGCACGATGCGCCCGGTCTTCGGCATGCGGTTGGTCATCAGGCGATTCAGGAAATCCTCCGAACCGCTTCCGGCGACTTCGTATTTGGCGAAGTTGGCGATCTCGGTGACGCCGACCCGTTCGCGCACCACGCGCACCTCGTTGCCGACATGCTCGAAATCGTTGGAGCGGCGGAAGGAGACGATGTCCTTCGGCTCGGTGCCCTTCGGCGCGAACCACAGAGGCGTCTCCAGCCCCCACGAGTCGCCCATGACGGCATTGTTGGCCAGCATGGTGTCGTAGAGGGGCGTGGTCTGCGCCGGCCGTGCGGCCGGCAGTTCCTCGTTGGGGAAGCGGATGGAGAAGCGGCGCGAATAGTTCTCGCGCACCTTGGCGTTGGTGTAGCGCAAGGTGGCCCATTCGCCGAAGCGGGCGACATCCATGCCCCAGACGTCGAAGCCCGGATCGCCGTTCACCATCCAGTTCGACAGCGCCAGCCCCACGCCGCCGCCCTGCGAAAAGCCGGCCATGACCGCGCAGGCACACCAGAAATTGGTCAGCCCCTGAACCGGGCCGACCAGCGGGTTGCCGTCGGGCGCGAAGGTGAAGGGGCCGTTGATGACCTGCTTTATCCCGGCATTGGCGATGCCGGGGAAGTGGCGGAAGCCCACTTCCAGCGAGGGCGCGATGCGGTCGAGGTCGGGCTGGAGCAGTTCATGGCCGAAATCCCACGGCGTGTTGACCGGCGACCACGGCTTGCAGGCCTTCTCATAGGTGCCGAGCAGGATGCCGTTGCGCTCCTGGCGGGTGTAGATCTCGCCCTTGAAGTCGAGCACGCCCACCATCTCGCGCCCGGTGGCCTTGTTGAACTCTTCCACCTCCGGCATCGGTTCGGTCAGCAGGTACATGTGCTCCATGGCCAGCAAAGGCAGTTCGAGGCCGACCATGCGGCCCACCTCGCGCGCCCACAGCCCGCCGCAGTTCACCACATGCTCGGCTTTCACCGTGCCCTGTTCGGTCACCACGTTCCAGGTGCCGTCCGCATCCTGCGTCAATTCCAGCACGCGGTTGCGCAGCACGATCTCGGCGCCGAGCTTCCTCGCCGCCTTGGCGTAGGCATGCGTGGTGCCGGAGGGGTCGAGATGCCCCTCGACCGGGTCCCACATGGCACCGACGAAATGCGTCTCGTCCATCAGCGGGAACATCGCCTTGGCCTCGGACGGGGTGATGAGCTCGGTGTCCATGCCGAGATACCGGCCCTTGGCGTGGGCGAGGCGGAGAAAATCCATGCGCTCAGGGCTGTCGGCGAGCATGACGCCGCCGGTCAGGTGCAGCGAGCAGGACTGGCCGGAAAGCTCCTCCA
>DAOKZN010000140.1:4411-6470 GCA_035325625.1 Mesorhizobium sp.
CGCGCGAGCTGGCCGCCGACGAGCTGCGCCTTCATGTATTCGGGCGTGCCGAAGGCCGGCGCGCCCGACTTCATGTCGACGTTGGAGGTGAAGCCGCCATAGCCGACCGGCGCGCCCTTCCTCACCATCTGCGTGAAGGCGATGCCGGCCAGCGCCTCGGCGTTCTGCTGCACCAGCGCGCCGGCCACGGTGACGGGGGCCATGGCGCCCGAAAGCGTGAAGGGCGTGACGATGACGACCTGGCCGTGCGAGGACATCTGGATGATGCCCTCCATCATCGGGATGTCGAGACGGAGCGGCGAGTTGGTGTTGATGATGGTGTAGACGGAGGGCTCCGCCAGAAGCTGCTCGCGGCTGATGCCGCGCGCGATGCGGGCGATCTCGATGCCGTCGAGATTGCGCTCCCGGCCCAGCGAATAGATGTGGAAGACCTTGTCGGTCAGGGTGGCGAGGTCGCGGATGCATTCCAGGTGCCGCACGGAGGGGTGGATGTCCACCGGCTCCACCGGATAGCCGCCGGTGGTGTGGAGGATGTTGTGCATCTGCGCCAGCTTGAGGAAGTTGCGGTAGTCCTCCTGGTTGCCGGGCCGGCGGCCGCGGTCGAGGTCGGAGCAATTGGGCGCCGAGGCCATCTGGGAGAAGACGAGGTTGTTGCCGCCGAAGCGTACATGGTGCGCCGGGTTGCGCGCATGCAGCGTGAACTCGGCCGGTGCATGCGAAATCAGCTCCAGGATCATGTCGGCGTCGAAGCGCACGCGTTCCGAGCCTTCCTGCATGTCGGCGCCGTGCGCCTTCATGATCCGGCGTGCCTCCTCGTGCAGCACGTCCACGCCGATCTCCTTCAGCACGCGCAGCGAGGCGAGGTGGATGGATTCCAGCTCGTCGTCCGAGATCAGCCGGGTGGGGACGAGCGGGTTCTTCAATTGCCGGAAGGGCGGCTGCTCGAAGGCGGCCGAGGCAAGGCCGCGCTTTCCGGCACGCCCGCCGCGCCGGGCGTGGTCGGTGGCGGGTGCCGGTTCGGCTGGTTGGAGCGCGGCGGTCATGGCAGTCCTCTTGGATGTGATTTTTTCCGCATAATGAACTCCGGCCCGCGCCGCCATTGCGGGGGTGGCGACCCGTTGGGCGAGCAAAGCGACATGGCGGCGGGCTGGGCCGGGCGCTTGAAAGACGGGGCCGCGCTCGACTAGAATGCCCTTATGTTCCACCGTCGTGCCAGATCGGAGAGCCTGCACGCGTCGACGCCGTCGCCGCGCACGCGCCACGCCGAGCTGCTGCGGCTGTGCGCCCGCATCGGCTATTCTCCGCCCGCCTGTTCCTGAAGCGATCGCACCCGGCGCACGCCGCCGGACGGTTTCAACGGGAAAGGCCAGAAAGATGACCTACCAGAACTATTCGCTGAAGCAGCTTCAGCAGATCGATGCCGCGCATCATCTGCATCCCTTCACCGACCACAAGGAACTGCGTGCCGCCGGCTCGCGCATCATCACCCGCGCCGAAGGGCCGTTCATCTACGATTCGGAAGGCAACCAGTTGCTGGACGGCATGGCCGGCCTGTGGTGCGTCAATGTCGGCTATGGCCGCGACGAGCTGGCCGAGGCCGCCTACCGGCAGATGAAGGAACTGCCCTACTACAACTCCTTCTTCAAATGCTCGACGCCGACGCCGGTGCTTTTGTCCAAGCGGCTGGCCGAGATCGCGCCCAAGGGCATCAGCCAGGTGTTCTACGGCTCGTCCGGTTCGGAGGCCAACGACACTGCGCTGCGGCTGGTGCGCCATTATTGGGCGCTGGAAGGCAAGCCGGAAAAGAACCGCATCATCTCGCGCCAGATGGCCTATCACGGCTCCACGGTCGCGGGCGCCTCGCTCGGCGGCATGGAGCACATGCACGAGCAGCTCGGCGGGGCGGTGCCCAATATCGTCCACGTCATGATGCCCTATGCCTTCGAGCTGGCGCTGCCGGGCGAGAGCGACCACGATTTCGGCCTGCGCGCGGCGAAGGCGGTAGAGGACGCCATCCTCGAAGCCGGCGCCGACAAGGTGGCGGCCTTCATCGGCGAGC
>DAOKZN010000141.1:0-3039 GCA_035325625.1 Mesorhizobium sp.
CCAACGTCTTCCGCATGAAGCTGCTGGGCGCCGAGGTCAGGCCGGTCAGCGCCGGGCACGGCACGCTGAAGGACGCCATGAACGAAGCCCTGCGCGACTGGGTGACCAATGTCGAGGACACCTATTACCTGATCGGCACCGCCGCCGGCCCGCACCCCTATCCCGAGCTGGTGCGCGACTTCCAGTCGGTGATCGGCCAGGAAGCGCGCGCGCAGGTGCTGGAGCAGGAAGGGCGGCTGCCCGACGTCATCGTCGCCGCCGTCGGCGGCGGCTCCAACGCCATCGGCCTGTTCCATCCCTTCCTCGACGACAGGCAAGTGAAGATCGTCGGCGTCGAGGCCGGCGGGCTCGGGCTCGACGGCACCGAGCACTGCGCCTCCATGAACGCCGGAAGGCCCGGCGTGCTGCACGGCAACCGCACCTATCTGCTGCAGAACGAGGACGGGCAGATCCTGGACGGGCATTCCATCTCGGCCGGCCTCGACTATCCGGGCGTGGGGCCCGAGCACAGCTGGCTGCGCGACACCGGCCGCGTCGAATATGTTCCCATCCTGGACGACGAAGCGCTGGAAGCCTTCCAGCTCACCACAAGGGTCGAAGGCATCATCCCGGCGCTGGAATCTGCCCACGCCATCGCCCAGGCCATCAAGATGGCGCCGCAGATGGGCAAGGACCAGATCATGATCGTCAACCTGTCCGGCCGCGGCGACAAGGACGTGCACACTGTGGCCAAGATGATGGGCATGGAGATCTGAGGCGATTTTGTCTCATGCGCGATGTCGTGCTATTTTTCGACACGCCAACGAGGATACCAGACCATGGGCGAAGTTCCGCTTTCGTTGCATGTCGACGCGCAGCTCAAGGAAAGGCTGGACAACGAGGCGCGGCTCCAGAACCTGTCCGCGGACGATCTCGCCCAGCGTGCAATTGAAGATTTTCTGGAGCTTCAGGAGCGCGAGCGCGAAATCCTGCGTGAACGCTTGGCCGAGGCCGACAAGGGGGTCTTCATCTCCGGTGAAGCGATGCACCGGTGGATCGAGAGTTGGGGAACCGACAACGAGTTGCCGCCGCCCGAGCCGGACGTATTCTTGCCGCCCCGGCGTTCATGAATATCGTCTATCTCGATTCCACCAAATCCGATCTGGCCTGGTATCGGACCTATTACAGCTCGATCTTCCCCGCCGGCGCCGGACGAGCAGCCGCCGGCTACATGAAGGCAATAACCACGCTCATGGATCATCCCCTTGTCGGCCGGATCGTGGCGGATGGCAGCACACGAAGATTTCCTATACGACACACGCCGTTCTCGATTTTCTACCGCGTGACCGAACAGAGCATAGAGGTTGTCCGCATATGGGATCAGCGCGCTGATCCCAAGAAGCTGGAACTGCACGAAGAGGCGATACCTTTCCTATGACCACCCGCATCGACCGCCGCATGGGCAAGCTGAAGCAAGAAGGGCGTCCGGCGCTCGTCACCTATTTCATGGGCGGCGACCCGGACTACGCGACCTCGCTGTCGATCATGCAGGCGCTGCCCGGGGCGGGCGCCGACATCATCGAGCTGGGCATGCCCTTCTCCGACCCGATGGCCGATGGCCCGGCGATCCAGGCCGCCGGCCTGCGCGCGCTGAAGGGCGGGCAGACGCTGAAAAGGACGCTTTCCATGGTGGCCGAATTCCGCAAGGGCGACGACGAGACGCCGATCGTGCTGATGGGCTACTACAACCCGATCTACATCTATGGCGTGGACCGCTTCCTGGCCGACGCCAAGGCCGCCGGCATCGACGGGCTGATCGTCGTCGACCTGCCGCCCGAGATGGACGAGGAACTGTGCATTCCGGCGCTGAAGGCCGGCGTCAACTTCATCCGGCTGGCCACCCCCACGACCGACGACAAGCGCCTGCCCACGGTGCTGCAGAACACCTCCGGCTTCGTCTACTACGTGTCGATGACCGGCATCACCGGCTCGGCGCTGGCCGACACGGAGAAGGTCGCGGCGGCGGTGAAGCGCATCAAGGCGCATACGGACCTGCCGGTCTGCGTCGGCTTCGGCGTCAAGACCGCGGAACAGGCGCGCCTCATCGGCGCCTCCGCCGACGGCGTGGTGGTGGGCACGGCCATCGTCAACGCGGTGGCCAACGTGCTGGGGCCGGACGGCACGACCACCGCCGACCCGGCGCAGGCCGTGGCAACGCTGGTGGGCGGCCTGGCGCAGGGCGTTCACGCCGCGCGCCTTGCTGCCGCCGAATAGTTTTCCTACCTCCTTGCGAGAGACAGGAGTTCAGCCGATGAACTGGATCACCAATTTCGTCCGCCCGAAGATCAATTCGATGTTCGGGCGCCGCGAGATGCCCGAGAATCTTTGGGTCAAAGACCCCGAGACCGGGGAGATGGTCTTCCACAAGGATCTGGAGGAGAACCAGTTCGTCATCCCCTCCTCGGGCTATCACATGAAGATCTCGGCCAGGGAGCGGCTGAAATTCTTCTTCGACGACGGCAAATACGAGGCGATCGAGAACCCGAAGGTTCCGGTCGACCCGCTGAAATTCCGCGACGAGAAGCGCTACACCGACCGCCTGAAGGAAGCCCGGACCAAGACCGGGCTGGAAGACGCCATCCTCAACGCGGCCGGCACCGTGGAGGGCCTGCCCGTGCTGGCCACCGTGCAGGACTTCGCCTTCATGGGCGGCTCGCTGGGCATGGCCGCCGGCGAGGCCATCGTGCATGCCTTCGAGACGGCGGTGAAACGCAACCGGCCGATGGTGCTGTTTGCCGCATCCGGCGGGGCGCGCATGCAGGAAGGCATCTTGTCGCTCATGCAACTGCCGCGCACCACCGTGGCCGTCGACCGGCTGAAGGAAGCGGGCCTGCCCTATGTCGTGGTGCTGACCAACCCGACCACCGGCGGCGTCACCGCCTCCTATGCCATGCTGGGCGACGTGCATATCGCCGAGCCCGGCGCGCTGATCGGCTTCGCGGGCCCGCGCGTCATCGAGCAGACCATCCGCGAGAAGCTGCCCGAGGGCTTCCAGCGCGC
>DAOKZN010000141.1:3139-6461 GCA_035325625.1 Mesorhizobium sp.
CGCGCGTCATCGAGCAGACCATCCGCGAGAAGCTGCCCGAGGGCTTCCAGCGCGCCGAATATCTGATGCAGCACGGCATGGTCGACATAGTGGTGTCACGGCTGGAGATGAAGAAGACCGTCGCCAGGCTGCTCAAGATGCTGCTCAAGGTGCCGGAAAGCCCCGCAGCGGCCGAGCCCGAGATCCTGCCGCCGGCTGCGACGGCCGAGCCGGAAACGCGGCCGCAGGCGTGAGACGGTCGAGCGGCTCCATGCGTTGCGCGATGCGCACACCTGCCTCCGGCCTGCCGGCCACGAGCGGCGAACTGCCATGACCAGGCTTGCCGCCGACCGCGAGATCGAGCGCCTGCTGGCGCTGCACCCGAAGGGCTTCGACCTCTCGCTGGACCGCATCCGGCGCCTGCTGGAGCGGCTGGGAAACCCGCAGCGGCGGCTGCCGCCGGTGATCCACATCGCCGGCACCAACGGCAAGGGCTCCTGCGCGGCCTTCTCCCGCGCCCTGCTGGAAGCCGCCGGCCACAGCGTGCACGTGCACACCTCGCCGCATCTGGTGAACTGGAACGAGCGCTACAGGCTCGGCGCCGAAGGCGGCGGCCGGCTGGTCGAGGACGCCGTGTTCGCCGACGCCATCGCCCGCGTGGCGGCGGCCAATCGTGGCGAGACCATCACCGTGTTCGAAATACTCACCGCCGTCGGCTTCGTGCTGTTTTCCGAGCATCCGGCCGACGCCGCCATACTGGAGGTGGGGCTGGGCGGGCGTTTCGACGCCACCAACGTCATCCGGCATCCGGCCGCGGCGGTCGTCATGCCGGTTTCCATGGACCACGAAGCCTATCTCGGCGACCGGGTGGAGCTGATCGCGGCGGAGAAGGCCGGCATCATCAAGCCCGGCTGCCCGGCGGTGATCGGCGCCCAGGAGCACGACGCCGCCCGCGACGTGCTGATCGAGACGGCGGAGCGCCTCGGCTCGCCGCTTTCCGTCTACGGCCAGGATTTCCTCGCCTTCGGCGAGAACGGCCGCATGGTCTATCAGGACGAGGACGGGCTGATGGATCTTTCGCCGCCGCGCCTGCCCGGCCGCCACCAGTTCGCCAACGCGGCGGCGGCGATCGCGGCGGTCAAGGCGGCCGGCTTCGACATCGGCCAGCGCAGCGCCGACCGCGCCATGGTCGAGGTGTCGTGGCCGGGGCGCATGCAGAAGCTGACGCAGGGGCGGCTGGTCGAGCTCGCGCCGCCGGGCGCGGAGATCTGGCTGGACGGCGGCCACAATCCCGGCGCCGGCGTGGCCGTGGCCGAGGCGCTGGCCGAACAGGAGGAGAGGAGCCCGCGGCCCCTGTTCCTCGTCTCCGGCATGATCAACACCAAGGACCAGTCGGGCTATTTCCGCGCCTTCAAGGGGCTGGCACGGCATGTCTACACCGTGCCGGTGGCCTATAGCGACGCGGCGGTGCCGAACGACGAGCTGGCGGCCCGCGCCGCGGAAGCCGGGCTTTCGGCCGAGCCGGTCAGCTCCGTCGCCAATGCGCTGATGCTGCTGGCCGACACCTGGAACGGCTCGGAGCCCCCGCCGCGCATCCTGATCGGCGGGTCGCTCTATCTGGCCGGCGCGGTGCTGGCCGAAAACGGCACGCCGCCGACATAGGCCTCTATTTCAGCTCGATCTCGATGAAGGCATATTCGCTTTCGTTGGCGTTCACGACGTCGTGCTCAACGCCCTCGGAGCGGAAATAGGGCACGCCCTTCTTCATGTCGGCGAAGGCTTCGCCCTCCTTCGTCACCAGCTTCAGCCGCCCGTCCATCAGCGGCACCACGACATAGTCGTGGCCGTGGCGGTGCCAGCCGGTGCTGGCGCCCGGCGCGAAGCGCCATTCGGTGACGACGACGCGCTCGTTGTCGATGAAGACGGTAGGCTTGGCGTTTGCGGTCATTGGCGGCTCTCCTTCATGCGCGCAGCAAAGACCACGGCCGACGCCGTGGCGAGGGCCAACGCAGCGCCATCGCTGGCGCCACGAAAAAGCCCGGCGCGGCGGCCGGGCTTTTCATACGCGCAAGAATGAAGAAAAAGATCAGGCGACGGCGCCGTTGATCCAGTGCGACAGCGCGGTCTTGGGCGCGGCGCCCACCTTGATGTCGGCCACCTCGCCGCCCTTGAAGATCATCAGCGTGGGAATGGAGCGCACGCCGTACTGCGCGGCCAACTCCGGGTTCTCGTCGATGTTGAGCTTGGCGACCGTGACCTTGCCGCCCAGTTCCGCGGCGATCTCGTCCAGCGACGGGGCGATCATCTTGCAGGGGCCGCACCATTCCGCCCAGAAGTCGACCACGACCGGCCCGTTCGCTTCAAGCACGTCGGTGCGGAAATTGCTCTTGTCGACCTTCACGGTGGCCATCGGAAAAATCCTTTCGGAGGAATTGAATGCCGCATCAAATGTGGTGGCTTTCGCCGCTTCGTTCAAGCAGGTCTTGTGTCACGCCGCGCCGAGTCGGGCAAGGGCGGCATCGAGCAGGTGCGCCGGCAGCTCGATCAGGCGCGGCGCCTCGGTGAACAGCAGCGCGGCCGAGACCTCGCGCCCCGGATAGAGCGGCCGCAGCAGCGCACGGTAGAGCGCGAGCTGAAGCAGATAGGCGTCCGGCACGGCGGCCAGCGCGGCGGGCGCGGGGCGGTTGGTCTTGTAGTCGACGATCAGCACGCTGTCGGCCGTCACCGCCAGCCGGTCGATCTTGCCGGAAACCGTGCGCGCCCGGCCGCGAATGTCGAGGCTGCCGACCACCGACACCTCGGCCCTCGAACCGGGCGCGAACAGCGGCGCGAAGCGGGCGTCGGCCAGGATCGCCGCCACCGCCCGCAGGGCGGCCTGCCGCCCGCACTGCGGCCAGGCGGCGCCGGCGCGCGCCAGATAGCGCGCCGCCGCCGCGTCCCGCTCGGCCGCGGCGATGTCGGGCAGCATCTGCAAAAGCTTGTGCAGGGCAAGCCCACGCCGGATGGCGAAGGCGGGCTCCGCCCCGGCGTCGAGCACCGGCGAGCGCATGTCCGTCACCGGCTCCATCGCCTCCTCCACCAGCGCGGCGGCGCCCGAGGGCGACAGGGGGCGCGGCAGTTCCTCGACCTGCGCCAGCGAGTGGAACAGGCTTTCCGGCGGCGGACCGAAATCCGGCCGGGCCGCCTCCGGCCCGGCCTCGTCCGCCAGAGGCTCCAGGCCGGAGACGCGGAAGCGGTGCACCGGCTCGCCCGTCACCGGATGCGGGATTTCCGCCGCCTCGGGCGCGCCCACCAGCGCGCGCGAGACCAGCGCGTGCCAGGTGGTTTCGACCGGCGCGCGCTT
>DAOKZN010000142.1:0-6449 GCA_035325625.1 Mesorhizobium sp.
CCTTCATCGTGCGCGACGACGTCTATGACGAGGACAAGCTGCGCGCCGACGAGGAGCTGCTGCGGCGCTTCTACTACAATCACGGCTATGCCGATTTCCAGGTCGTGTCGGCCTTCGGGGAGCTTGACGACGCCACCAACCAGTACACCGTGACCATCACGGTGCAGGAAGGCGACCGCTACACCTTCGGCGACATCAGCGTGGACAGCTCGATCCCGGAGGTCGACAGCAACGCGCTCATGTCCGTGGTCGAGACCCGCAGAGGCGACGTCTACAACGCCAAGGACGTCGAGGACTCCATCATCGCGTTGACCGAGAGGGTCGCCGGGCAGGGCTATGCCTTCGCCCAGGTGACGCCGCGCGGCGACCGCAACTTTGAAAACCACACCATTTCGGTGGTGTATACGATCGACCAGGGCGCCAAGGCCTATGTCGAGCGCATCGAGATCCGTGGCAACACCCGCACCCGCGACTATGTCATCCGCCGCGAGTTCGACGTGAGCGAGGGCGACGCGTTCAACCAGGTTCTCATCCAGCGTGCGAAGAAGCGGCTGGAAGCCCTTGACTTCTTTGAGAAGGTCGACATTTCGACCGCTCCCGGCTCCGAGCCGGACCAGGTGGTCCTCGTCGTGGACGTGGTCGAGAAGTCGACGGGCGAG
The DNA here is from genome assembly GCA_035325625.1 of Mesorhizobium sp. Taxonomy (GTDB): domain Bacteria; phylum Pseudomonadota; class Alphaproteobacteria; order Rhizobiales; family Rhizobiaceae; genus Mesorhizobium. Next base: position 660 of record DAOKZN010000142.1, read on the forward strand.
TTCTCGGTCGGCGCCGGCTATTCGACCGGCGGCGAGACGCCCGGCGCGACGGTTTCCGGTTCCGTTACCGAGCGCAACTTCCTCGGCCGCGGCCAGTTCATCCGGCTGTCGGCCGGCGGCGGCAGGCACTCGCGCGACTATTCCATCTCCTTCACGGAGCCCTATTTCCTCGGGCGCCGCATCGCGGCCGGCTTCGACATCTTCCGGTCGACCCGCCAGTACAACTACACCTATGATTCGCAGACGACCGGCGGCACCATCCGCTTCGGCCTGCCGATCACGCAGAACGTCACCACCCAGCTCGCATACAACCTCTCCAAGGAGGAGTATGTGCTGGACGACGACTGCGACATCGACGGCGACGGCATTCCCGACGGCGGCTGCCAGCCTTCGCAGGCCATCCTGAACGGCATCGCCAACAGCCCGTGGATCAAGTCGTCCGTCAGCGGCAACCTGATCTACAACACCATCGACGACATGAAGAACCCGCACTACGGCATCTATGCCAATGCGGGCATCGAGGTGGCGGGCCTGGGCGGCGACGCCAAGTTCGTGAAGTACACGGCGCGCGGCTCGGTCTACCAGACGCTGTCGGACGAGCTGGACATCGTCGGCCTGGTTTCGGGCGGCGCCGGCTACATCCAGAGCTACGGCAGCAACGGTCTGCGGGTGTTCGACTATTTCGAGAACAACGACCGCATGATCCGCGGCTTCGAATATAACGGCATCGGGCCGGTCTCGCTGCCGACCCTCAACGGAAGCCGTGACCATCTCGGCGGCTCGACCTATTTCAATGCGTCCGCCGAAGCGCAGTTCCCGCTGCCGCTCGTTCCCGAGAGCCTCGGCCTGCGCGGCGCGGTGTTCGCCGACGCAGCGACGCTCTACGGCAACAAGGTCGATGGCGTCGATACCTCCAGCACCGGCATGCAGTGGCGGGCTTCGGTGGGTGTCGGCCTGATGTGGGCCTCGCCCTTTGGCCCGCTGCGTATCGACTACGCGGTCCCGGTCAAGAAGGAGGCGACCGACGACGTTCAGGAATTCAATTTCGGCATATCGACCCGCTTCTGATTTGCGGGTATAGCGGCGCGTCCGGGCCTTCTGGCCCGGGGCGCAGCTGTCCGATCCAGCAGGATATTGCTCTGGAATGACCGATCCGGTGTTCTTTGTGCCTTCGCGCCGGTACACGGTGGCCGAAGTCGCGAGTCTGACCGGGGCGACCCTCACCAATTCCGCCTATGCCGATTCCGTTGTCGAGACCATCGCCTCGGCCGGCGAGGGGGGCGAGCATGCGCTCGTCTTCGTCGACGGCAAGCGCAATGCCGGGCTGATGGCGACGCTGAAGGCGGTCGCGGTGCTGTGCCCGTCCGAAATCGCCGACAAGGCGCCGCCCGGGGTCGCCGTGCTCGCCCATGCGCGGCCGCAGCAGGCATTCGCCTTGATCGGCAGGCTGCTGTTTCCGGCCGCCGCCACGCCCGTGGCTCTTACTTCGGAAACCGGGGTGTCGGAGCGCGCCTTCATCGACCCGCTGGCGAAAGTGGAGGAAGGCGCCGTAATCGAGGCCGGCGCGGTCATCGGCCCCTATGCGGCGATCGGCAGCGGCACCGTCGTGGCGCCCAACGCGGTGATCGGCCGGCACTGCCGGATCGGCCGCGATTCCTATGTGGGGCCGGGTGCCAGCCTGCAATACGCGCTCGTCGGCAATCGCGTCATCATCCATGGCGGCGCCAGGATCGGCCAGGACGGCTTCGGCTTCGTGCCCGGGGCCAAGGGGCCGGAGCGGGTGCCGCAGATAGGCCGCGTCGTCATCCAGGACGATGTCGAGATCGGCTCCAACACCACCGTGGACCGCGGCGCCATGGCCGACACGGTCATCGGAGAGGGCACCAAGATCGACAATCTGGTGCAGATCGCCCACAATGTGCGCATCGGCCGCGGCTGCATCATCGCCGGCCATTGCGGGCTGTCCGGTTCCGTGACGTTGGGCGACTTCGTCATGCTTGGCGGCCGGGTCGGCATCGCCGACCACATCACGGTGGGCGACAGGGCGCAGGTGGCGGCATCCTCCGGCCTGATGTACGACATTCCGGCCGGCGAGCGCTGGGCCGGCATGCCCGCCCAGCCGATGCGCGATTTCTTCCGCGAGCTTTCGGCGATCCGGGCCTTCACCAAGCACGGGAGAGGGGACAAGAATGGCTGATCCGGCCGGAACCACGCTCGAAGCGGCCGATATAATGGGGCTGATGAAGCTCCTGCCGCATCGCTATCCTTTCCTGATGATCGACCGCATCGTCGACATCGACGGCGACGATTCCGCCGTGGGCGTCAAGAACGTCACCATCAACGAGCCGCATTTCCTCGGCCATTTCCCGGAACGGCCGGTCATGCCCGGCGTGCTCATCGTCGAGGCGATGGCGCAGACGGCAGGCGCCATCTGCATCCGGGCGGCCGGCGCGGCGAAGCCTTCGCTGGTCTATTTCCTCACCATCGACGGGGCCAAGTTCCGCAAGCCCGTGGTGCCGGGCGACCGGCTCCTGCTGCATGTGCGCAAGCTGCGCAAGCGCGGCAACCTGCTCAAATTCGCCTGCGAGGCCACGGTGGACGACGCGAAAGTGGCGGAAGCCGAGATCCAGGCCATGATGGTAGACAACGACTGAGACCAGGGTGTCCATGAAGATCGAGACTGCCATCCATCCTTCGTCGGTCGTCGAGCCGGGCGCGCAGCTCGGCGCCGGCGTGCGCATCGGTCCGTTCTGCCATGTCAGCGCGGATGCCGTGCTGGGCGACGGCGTCGAACTGGCCAGCCATGTGGCGGTGCGCGGCGCCACCACCATCGGCGCCGGCACCAAGGTCTATCCCATGGCCACTCTCGGCGCGCCGCCGCAGAACATGCGGCACAAGGGCGGGCGCACGACGCTGACCATCGGCGCCAATTGCACCATCCGCGAGGGCGTGACCATGCATCTGGGCACCGATACCAGCCGCGGCGCCACGGAGGTCGGCGACAACGGCAATTTCCTGGCCTACGCCCACATCGCCCATGATTGCATCGTCGGCAGGAACGTCACCTTCGCCAACGGCGCTACGCTCGGCGGCCATTGCGAAATCGGCGACAACGTCAATATCGGCGGGCTGACGGCCGTGCACCAGTTCGTGCGCGTGGGCGACAACGCCTTCCTCGGCGGCTGCTCGGCCATCGTGGGCGACGTCATCCCCTATGCGATCGCGGTCGGCAACCGGGCCAAGCTGCGCGGGCTGAACATCATCGGCCTCAGGCGTTCCGGCCTGCCGCGCGCCGAGATCCATCTGCTGCGGCAGGCTTATCGGGCGATCTTCGATCGCTCGCACACCGTGGCGGAAAACGTGGAGCTGGCGCGCGCCGAATTCTCCGGCTCGGCGGCGGCCATGAAGATCATCGACTTCATCTCCAATCGCGGCAAGCGGCAATATACCGTGCCGCCGCTGAAGGGCGGCGCCGATGACGATGCCGACGACGAAGTCTGAACAGGCCGGACGCCTGCGGCTGGAGGCCGGGGCAAGGGTCGGCATCATTGCCGGCGGCGGAAAGCTCCCCATCGAGGTGGCCGACGCATTGGCGGGGCAGGGCCATCCTCCCTTCGTGCTGATCGTCGAAGGCGAGGCGGACCCCCGCGCGGGTCTTGCCGGCCACGAGCACGAGACGTTGGCGCTGGAGAATATCGGCTCGCTGGTCGGCGTGCTGCGGCGCCATCGCGTCACCCATGTCGTGCTGGCGGGCGAGATCAGGCGGCGGCCGCGGCTCGGCGCCATGCGTCTCAGCGCGGGTCTGCTCGCCGTCGTGCCGTTGGTCGTCTCGGCCCTGGCGCACGGTGACGACGGTCTGCTGAAGGTCGTCGTCCGTGGGCTGGAAGCGCGCGGGTTCAAGGTCGTCGGCGCCCATCAGGTGGTGCCCGAGCTCGTGGCCAGCGAAGGATTGTGGACGAGGACCTCGCCGCAAAAGGCCGACTGGCGCGACATCGAGGCCGCCCGCGCGGCGGCGGAGGCGATCGGCGCGCTCGACATCGGGCAGGGCGCGGTGGCTGTCGGCGGCCGGGCGATCGCGCTGGAGGGCATAGAAGGCACGGACGCCATGCTGGAGCGCGTAAGGGACCTGCGCGGGCATGGGCGCCTTGCCGGCAAGGCGCGCGGCGTGCTGGTCAAGTGCGCCAAGCCGGGGCAGGAATTGCGCGCCGACATGCCGGCGGTGGGCCCGCAGACTGTCGAGGGCGCGCATGCCGCCGGGCTTGCCGGCATCGCCGTGGAGGCGGGGTGCTCGCTGGTGCTGGACGGGCCGGAGATGATCGCGCGCGCCGACCGGCTCGGGCTGTTCATGCTCGGCCTGCCGCCAAAGGAAAAGCGGCATGACGGATGAAAGGCCGCTGAAGATCGCCATCGTCGCGGGCGAGGAATCGGGCGACCTGCTCGGCGCGGACCTCGTGTCGGCGCTGCAGCGCGCCGCGGGCCGCAGGGTGGAACTTGTCGGCGTCGGCGGCCGGCACCTTCAGGCGCTGGGCCTTGCCTCGCTGTTCGATTCGGGCGAGGTGGCGCTTGTGGGGCTGAGCGCGGTCCTGCGCGACCTGCCCAGGCTGATGCGGCGGATCGGCCAGACGGCCGCGCACATCGCGGCGGAAAAGCCCGACTGCCTCGTCACCATAGACAGCCCGGACTTTTCGCTGCGCGTGGCGAGGAAGGTGCGCGCCGCCGATCCGTCGATCCCCATCGTCCATTATGTCTGCCCCAGCGTCTGGGCATGGCGGCCCGGCCGGGCGGCGGCCATGCGCCCTTACGTCGATCGCATCCTGTGCATCCTGCCTTTCGAGGCGAAGGAACTGGAACGGCTTGGCGGCCCCGCAGGAACCTATGTCGGCCATCGGCTGCGGGCGGACGAGAATGTCGAGCGCGCTGCCGCCGCGCAGGGCGCCCCGCGCGACCTTTCCGATGATCGCGTCAAGACGCTTCTTGTCCTGCCGGGCTCGCGCAGGAGCGAGGTGCGCCGCCTGATCGGCCCGTTCGGCGAGACCGTTTCCGCGCTGCGCGCGCGCGGCCACCGGCTGCGCCTCGTCCTGCCCACGGTGCCGCATGTCGCCGACATGGTGCGCGCTTCCGTTGCCGGCTGGCCGCAGAAGCCGGAAATCCTTCTCGGCGCGGAGGAGAAATGGCACGCCTTCGGCGAGGCCGACGCGGCGCTGATCGCCTCGGGCACGGTTTCGCTGGAACTGGCGCTTGCGGGCGTGCCGATGGTCTCGGCCTACCGGCTCGATCCGGTGATGCGGGCTGCCGGACGCCTCATCACGGTCTGGTCGGCGCTTCTGCCCAACCTGATCGCGGACCGTCCGGTCGTTCCCGAATTCTACGATGCCTATGTGCGGCCGCAAAACCTCGCCCGGCACCTGGAGGCGCTGTTTTCCGATACGGGCATGCGAGCCTGGCAAAAGGCCGGCTTCGCCGAAGTGCGGAAGCGCATGGCAACGCCGCGCCCGGCCGGAGAGCTTGCGGCAGCGGTAGTGCTGGAAGCGATGGGAGCGAGGCAGTAGGGGAATAACAAATCCGTCGACGATGCCGCCGCGCGTGTCTTGTTTTCCCTACTGCCCTATTCCCCTAGCCTTACCTCTTCGCGATCGGAACGTAGTCGCGCTCCGCCGAGCCGGTATAGAGCTGGCGCGGGCGGCCGATCTTCTGGCGCGGGTCTTCGATCATTTCCTTCCACTGGGCGATCCAGCCGACCGTGCGCGCGACCGCGAACAGCACCGTGAACATGGTGGTGGGGAAGCCCAG
>DAOKZN010000143.1:0-1984 GCA_035325625.1 Mesorhizobium sp.
GTCGCCTGCACGTCGCGGAACTGCGCCTGCACCTCGACCAGATGGCGGTAGTTCTCGTCCGTGGGATCGGCGGCCAGCGCGGCCTCGGCCTGCTTCAGCTCCCTATGTAAGGTGCGGGCGCTGCGGTGCAAGTGCAGCGCCTGGGCAAAGGCGTCGCGCGCATCCTCGATGGCCGCGTTCTCCAGCGCCGGCCATTGCCGCGTCTTGCGGATCAGCGCCACCGCCCGCTCCCAGATGTCGCGGCAGCCGGCCCGCTCGATCGCGCCGATGACGGTTTCGCGGTCGTCCGCCTCGTCATGCGCCAGCGCATCGAGCAGCGCCGCATGCAGCCGGCGCAGGTCGCCGCTGGCCAGGTCGAGGAACTCGACATGCTCGAAATTCTCGTCGATCAGCGCCGGATGGTTGACCAGCGCCACCACGATGGACGCCTCGCGCACCGGCATCGCCTCGCCGGCGCGCCGCACCAGCGCCGAGCGGCCGAGGCTTTCGCTGATGGCGCTACGCTGCGGGGCGCCGCCGCGCGACCATTGCCCGCCGCCCCTGCGCTCCCCCTTGCCGAAGCCCTGCTGACGGCCGCCGCCGCGCTGCGCGCCGAAGAAGCTCTGCACGCGCTCGCGCATTTCCTGGTTGTAGTGGAAGCGCACGCTCTCGTCCTGGATGCGGCCGGCGAGCTCGCGCAGCGTCTTTTCCAGCTCCGCCCGCCGCTCGGGCGTGTCGAACACGCCGCCGGAGGTCTCGCGCATCCACAGAAGGTCGGCCAGCGGCCGCGCTTCGGCCAGCACGGCGCGGAAGGCGTCCGGCCCTTCCGCCTTGACGAGGTCGTCGGGGTCCTTGCCTTCCGGCAGCAGTGCGAAGCGCGCCGTGCGGCCGGGCTGGATCGCCGGCAGGATGAGGTCTGCGGCGCGCCAGGCCGCCTTCAGCCCCGCCCCGTCGCCGTCGAAGCACAGCACCGGCTCGCCCGCCATGCGCCACAACAGCTCCATCTGGTTCTCGGTGAGCGCGGTGCCGAGCGGCGCCACCACGTTCTCGAAGCCGGCCTGCGCCAGCGCGATCACGTCCATGTAGCCTTCGACGGCGATCACTGTACCGTTGCCAGCCGGGCCGCCGCGCGCCACGGCCTTGCGGGCGCGGGCGTAGTTGTAGAGCACGTTGCCCTTGTGGAAGAGCTCGGTCTCGGGCGAGTTGAGATATTTGGCCGAGACCTCCGGCGACATGGCCCGCCCGCCGAAGGCGATGATCCTGCCGCGCGAATCCGGGATCGGGAACATGATGCGGTCGCGGAAGCGGTCGTAGGAGACCGGCACGTCCTGGCCGAACACCACCAGCCCGCACGCCTCGATCTGCGCCTTCTCCACGCCCTTCGAGGCCAGAAATTCCTTCAGCGCGTTGCGGCTGTCGGGCGCGTAGCCCAACCGGAAGGATTGCTGCGTGGCGGGCGTGAGGCCGCGGTCGCGCAGATAGGCGCGCGCCTTCGCCCCGGCGGCCGATTGCAGCCGCTCCTGGAAGAAGGCGGTGGCCATCTCCATGACGTCGGTGAGGCTGGCGCGCTCGCGCTCGCGCTTTTCCTCCGCCACGTCGCGCGCCGGCATCGGCACGCCGGCCATGTCGGCGATGCGCTCCACGGCTTCGGGAAAGCTCAGCCCGTCCAGCTCGGTCAGGAACTTGAAATGGTCGCCCGAGACGCCGCAGCCGAAGCAATGGTAGCGGCCCTTGCGGTCCTCGCAATGGAAGGACGGCGTCTTCTCGCCGTGGAAGGGGCAGCAGCCCCAGAAATCGCCGCGGCCGGCATTGGTCTTCTTCCGGTCCCAGGCCACGCGCGCGCCGATCACGGCCGAAATCGGCACGCGATCACGAATCTCGTCGAGAAAGGCGGGCGGAAAGCGCATCGGGGAACTCTTTTTCCCCCATATAGTCGCCCCACGCGGCCGGCACGACTCCTAAAGCGCCCGCGGCCTCGCCCATGCCCGGTTTTCACAGCTTGCGG
>DAOKZN010000143.1:2084-6330 GCA_035325625.1 Mesorhizobium sp.
ATCGACTGGTCCAAGGCGACCATCGTCTATCCTGTGCCCAAGAACGCGATCTCGATCCGGCTCGACAAGGACGTGATCGACTTCTTCAAGGCCACCGGCAAGGGCTACCAGACCCGCATCAACGCGGTGCTGCGCCACTACATGCTGGAAACGCAGAAGAACGACAAAAAGGCCGGCTGACCGGGTTCCGGACCGGCTCCGGAAACCGAAAAGGCGGCCCGCAGGGTCGGGCCGCCTTTCTGCTAGACTGAAGGTTAGGGTCGAGCGAAGGACCGGCGATCAGCGCGCGGCGGCGATGCCGGCTATGATGCCCGACACGATGCCGACCAGCAGATAGTCGTTGCCGACGCGGATCCATTCCTGGCCGGGGCCGGGGCGGCGCAGACCGTGGCGGTTGTAGTCGCGCACGGCCTGGTGGCGGCGCCAGTCGGAATATTTCTGGCCGCGCTGCCAATACGGCCTGCGCACGTCCTTCTTCTTCACCCCGTGACGGTCGTAGCGCCTGTCGTGGCGCTGGTCGGGCTTCTTCCAGTCCACCTGGACGAGATGCGACTGCGGCGCGGCGACGGGCGCGGCCTGTGCCTGCATGACGGGCACGGCCAGGAAGGAAGCGGCGACGGCGGCAAGGACAAGACGTTTCATTTCAGGCACTCCTCGGTTGTCGATGTGCGAGAAGTAGGGCCGCAACCATGAACCGAAACTGAACGGCAGCCTTACATTTTTGTAATGAATATCCATATTTAGGAAAACCGCCCGGGAACCGTTCGCGGCCGGCGTCGCATATGCGGCCTCGTTTTGCGCGCATTAAGACGGCCGGCGCGGCAGAAGCCGCCGATTTGCGCGAACGCCATTTCCGACATCGTCCGTCGCTGCCAGGCAGTCGTCGCCAACTGGACAAAAACTATTTCCCGGCTAATCTGTTCAACCCGGCTTCGGAAGCTCATATCCCGATGATTCAAACCTCTGTCCGTCCTGCATTCACGCCGCCGGCGCGGCGATGAGGAACCGGTCGTGAGCGGCTCGGTCGTCCTCCTCCATCTCGCTGGCGCCGTGGCGCTGATGCTGTTCGCCACCCGCATGGTCAAGACCGGCGTCGAGCGCGCCTATGGCGACGTGCTGCGCCACCGGTTGCGCGCCACCATGCGCAATCCCTTCATGGCGGTGGTGGCGGGCACGGGGCTGGCCATCGCGCTGCAAAGCTCGACGGCGGTGACGCTTCTGGTGAGCTCCTTCGCGGGCGCCGGCATCGTCTCGGGCGCGGCCGGGCAACTGGCGGTGCGCGGCGCCGAGATCGGCTCGGCCATCGTCGCCAAGCTGCTGACCTTCGACCTGACGCTGCTGGTGCCGCTGTGCCTGATCGCCGGCACCTTCATGTTCATGGCGACGGAACGGCGCGACTGGCGCCAGATCGGCCGCATCCTGGTCGGCATCGGCCTGCTCATCCTGTCGCTGGAGATGATCGGCCAGGCGTCCGAGCCGCTGCGCGAAAGCCGGCTCCTGCCGGTCATCATCGACTATTTCTCCGGCGACCCCGTCACCGCCTTCCTGCTGGCGGCCCTCGTCACCTGGCTGTTCCAGTCTTCCATCGCCGCCGTGCTTCTGATGGCCACGCTGGCCGGCCGCGGCCTCATCACGCCGGAACTGGGCGTGGTGCTGGTGCTGGGCGTCAATCTCGGCTCGTCGGTCATCGCCCCGATGCTGACCCGCACGGCCGACGCCGCCGTGCGCATCGTGCCCATCGGCAACCTCCTGATGCGCGGCATGGGCTCGGTCGTCATGCTGGTGCTGTTCATGGCCTTCAGGCCGAACGTGGCCTTCATCGGCGCCACCGCCTCCGACCAGATCGTCAACGCCCACATCCTGTTCAACGTCGTCATCCTGCTGGCGGGGCTGCCGCTGGCGGGCATCGTCTATCGCGCCTCGGAGCGGATCGTGGCGCTGGCCGCCCCGGCAAAGACGGCCGATGCGCTTCAGGTGACGGAGCTTTCCGCGCTCAACGAGGCCGCGCTCGGCACCCCGTCCCAGGCGCTGGCCAACGCCACGCGCGAGGTGGTGCGCATCTGCGACACGGTCGAGGTCATGCTCAAGCGCATCATCGAACTGTACGAGGACGCCGACGACGCCAGGATCAAGGCGCTCGCCGCCCTGGACGACCGCGTGGACGCCAAGCACGCCGCCGTGAAGCTTTACCTCGCCAAGATAACGCGGAACCCGCTGACCGAGGCCGAAGCGTTGCGCTGCCAGGAACTGATCGGCGCCTGCGTGAAGCTGGAGCAGGTGGGCGACATCATCGTGCGCAACATGCTGGTGCATGTGCGCAAGAAGGTCGAGCACGGGCTGGAGTTCACGCCCGAGGGCTGGCGCGAGCTGACGGCGTTCCACGCCTCGGTCCTGGCCAACGCCCGCATGGCCTTCAACGTGCTGGTCTCGCACGACACCGAGACCGCCCGCCAGCTCGTGCTGGAGAAGGACCGGCTGCGGGATCTCGAAAAGCAGACGAGCCAGAGCCACTTCCTGCGCCTGCGCGACGGCACTCCGAAATCGATCGAGACCAGCGCCATCCACCTCGACACCATCCGCGACCTCAAGCAGATCAACTCGCTGCTGGCCTCGATCGCCTATCCGGTGCTGGAGGAGCACGGCCTGCTGCGCGACTCGCGCCTGAAGGCGGGCTGACGCCGCGAGCCGGCGCAGCCCTCGTTCACCAGCGCCAGGAGGCGCTAGCCTCCGTTCACCAACGACGGGAGGCGCTAGCCTCCGTTCACCAGCGCCAGGATCAGCCGGCGGATCGTGCCGCCATCGCCCATCTCCACCCGGTCGAAATCACGGCCGCGCTGCCGCTGCGCCTGCGAAAGCTCGGCCAGGCGCGCGGTCAGCACCTGCCGGATCTTCCTGCAGCCGGGATCGTCGGCCACCGAAAGGCCCACGCTGTAGGCCTCGATCGCCTCCACCATCTCCTTGATGAAGGTGCCGTGCACCTTCTCATGCTCGCGCATGCCGGCGATGAAAATGGCCCAGCGCTTCTGCACCGGCGCCGGCAGCTTCTGCGCCGGCTCCGGCAGCGTGTAGGTGATGACGAGGTTGGGCCGCGCCGCGGTGAGCGTGCAGCCGCCGCCGCCCGGCTCGTATTTGCGCGACCAGGTCAGCTTGAAATTGGTGTGGGCGATGGCGCGGCTGCCGTTGGAAAGCTTCGGGCCGCGCTCGCCGATCGAGGCGTAGAGCTCGATGCCCGTCCTGCCGGAAACGGCATAGGTCTCGACCTTCTCCACCGCCCGCCATTGCGCCCCCGCAGCCATGGCGGGCGAAACGAGCGAGCCGGCCAGCAGGCAGAGCGCGGCCGCCGCCCTCACGAAAGCAGGGCCTTCACCTGTGCGCTGGCGCGGCCGAAATCCATCTGCCCGGCATATTTGTCGCGCAGCGCGGCCATCACCTTGCCCATGTCCTTGACGCCGGCCGCGCCGGTTTCCGCGATGGCGGCGCGGATGGCGGCCTCGGCCTCCGCCGCGTCCATCTGCCTGGGCAGGAACTCGCGGATCACCCCGATCTCCTCGCGTTCCTTGGCCGCCAGCTCCGGCCGGCCGCCATCGTCGAAGGCCTTGGCCGATTCCTCGCGCTGCTTCACCATCTTGGCCAGAAGCTGGACGATGTCGTCGTCGCCGGCAGCCTCCTTGCCGATGCCGCGATTGGCGATGTCGCGGTCCTTCACCGCCGACTGGATCAGCCTCAGCGTCGAAAGGCGCGCCTTGTCGCCGGCCTTCATGGCTGTCTTCACGTTCTCGGCTATCCTGTCGCGCATCGCGGCCTCCTGTCCTTTGCTCGCAGCGATAAATATCCGCACGGCCGGCCCGCGGCAATTGACCGTGCCGGCCCCTTCACTTATTTGGAAGTCCTGCAACCACATCGGTTACACGAAAACGGCGCGGGCATCCCTGCTTCGCGCTTCCTGCCGCGCAGGTGTCGTCCAGAAAGCCGCACCGCGCGCCGCCGCCCTGATGGAGAGCCGCATGGCCACCGCCCCCTGGACCGCCGAAACCCCGACCGCGCTGCTGGTGCTTGCCGACGGCACGGTGATCGAGGGCCGCGGCGTCGGCGCCGCCGGCTCGGCCGTGGGCGAGGTCTGCTTCAACACGGCGCTGACCGGCTACGAGGAGATCCTCACCGATCCCTCCTATGCCGGCCAGATCGTCACCTTCACCTTCCCGCATATCGGCAATGTCGGCACCAACGACGAGGACATGGAAGACCT
>DAOKZN010000144.1:0-6316 GCA_035325625.1 Mesorhizobium sp.
CGCCGCGGCTAAGCTGAAAGGATGTCGACCTGCCCACCGGCCTGCACATTGCCGCCCTGAAGCCGCTGGCACGCCTTGCCACGTTGAAGCCGCTGGCGCGCCTTGCCGGGCTGGCCGGCCTTGCCGTGTCGATGGCAGCGTGCCAGTCGGTCATGCCGGGCAGCGTGGAGGAGTCCGGCTTCCAGCCCTCCGACAAGCCGGTCACCGTCGACACCGTCACCGCCAACAACAAGCTGGCCGAGCTTGCCCGGGCGCAGCACCCGCGCATCCTGGCCACCTATGGCGGCGAATATTCCGACCCGAAGCTGGAGCGCATGGTGGCCAAGGTGGTCGGCAACCTGACCACCGTTTCGGCCAACCCGACGCAGGCCTACCGCATCACCATCCTGAACTCGCCCAACGTCAACGCCTTCGCGCTGCCGGGCGGCTATCTCTACATCACCCGGGGCCTTTTGGCGCTGGCCAACGATTCCTCCGAGGTCGCCGCCGTCATCGCCCACGAGATGGGCCATGTCACCGCCAATCACGGCCTGGCCCGCCAGAAGCTGGAGGCCGAGGAAGGGCTGGCCACCAAGGTGGTGTCGGACGTGCTGGGCGACAGCCCCACCGCGCGCGTGGCGCTGATCCGCGGCAAGCTGCGGCTCGCCCAGTTCTCGCGCAACCAGGAATTGGAGGCCGACGCCATCGGCATCAAGTCGGTCGGCGAGGCGGGCTACGACCCCTATGCGGCCAGCCGCTTCCTGCAGTCCATGTCGGCCTATACGGATTTCCGCTCCATCAGCGGCGCCACCGACGCCAGCCTGGATTTCCTGGCCACCCACCCCAACACGCCGCAGCGTATCGAGCTGGCCCAGCGCCTGGCGCGCCAGTTCGGCCCGCCCGGAGTGGGCACGCGCGACCGCGATTCCTTCCTGGCCGGCATAGACGGCATCCTCTACGGCGACACGCCGGAGGAAGGCTATGTGCGCGGCGACACCTTCCTGCATCCCCGGCTCGGCGTGTCCTTCTCCGTGCCGGACGGCTTCATCATCGACAATTCGAGCACCGCCGTCACCGCCACCGGCCCCGGCGACATGGCGGTGCGCTTCGACGGCGTCGCCCTCGACAGGAAGCGCTCGCTGACCGACTATATCCGCAGCGGCTGGGTTGCAGGGCTGGACGATGCCAGCGTGCGCCAGGAAACCATCAACGGCAACGAGGCCGCCGTGGCCCGTGCCCGCGCCGACGGCTGGCAGTTCGACATCGCCGTCATCCGCGCCGGCGACCAGGCATATCGCCTGCTCACCGCGGCGCCCGCGGCCAGCACCTCGCTCGATTCCGTCGCCCGCACGGTGAGCGGCTCCTTCCGCATCCTCAGCGCTTCGGAGAAGGCGGCCCTGAAGCCGCTGCACATCCGCGTGGTCTCCGTGCAGCCCGGCCAGACGGTGGGCTCGCTCGCCGCCATGATGGTGGGGGTCGACCGCAAGCTCGACCTGTTCCGCGTGCTGAACGCGCTCGCCCCCGTCGCCACCGTCTCGGCCGGCGACAAGGTCAAGATCGTCACCGACAAGTAGCCGGCCGGTCCCGGATCAGTCGGCCAGCGCCACCAGCGCGTCGGGGTCGTAGGCCAGCCGGATCGGCGCCCCCACGGGAATGTCGTCGGCGCCGAAGTCGTTCGTCTCGGTCACCGAGAGCGGCTTTTCCAGCCCCGGTATCTCGACGATCAGATGGGTGATCTCTCCGAAATAGTGGCGCTCCACCACCGTGCCGGCGACCTGGAACTCGGACATCTCGTCGTCCCACAGCACCCGCAGCCGCTCCGGCCGGATGCCCAGCGTGGCCGCCCCGCCATTGCGCACGAAGGCGCTCGGCTTTTCGGTGCGCACACGGCCGAAGCCCAGCGTGTCGACGGTGATGGAAGCGCCGTTCTCCTCCACGATCTCGGCATGCACGAAATTCATGCCGCCGAGGAAGTCGGCCACCTGGCGGTTCACCGGCCGCTGGTAGATCTCCTTGGGCGAGGCCACCTGCGCGATGCGGCCGCCGAACATCACGGCGATGCGGTCCGACATGGCGAGCGCCTCGTACTGGTCGTGGGTGACGAGGATGAAGGTGATGCCGACGGCCTGCTGAAGGCGGCGCAACTCGACCTGCATCTGCTCGCGCAGCTTCTTGTCCAGCGCCGAAAGCGGCTCGTCCAGCAACAGCACCTTGGGCCGCATCACCAGCGCGCGCGCCAGCGCCACGCGCTGCCGCTGCCCGCCGGAAAGCTCGGTGGCGCCGCGCCTGCCGAGCCCGGTCAGCGACACCTGCGCCAGCGCTTCCTCCACCCGGCGTTTCTCTTCCCCCGCCCCAAGCCTCAAGCGCTTCAGCCCGTAGGCGACATTCTGCTCGACATTGAGGTGCGGGAAGATGGCGTAGCTCTGGAACACCATGTTGGTGGGCCGCCGGTTGGCCGGAATGCCCGCCATGGGCTGGCCGTCCACCGCGATCGTGCCGCCGGTGGGATTGTCGAAGCCGGCGATCATGCGCAGCAGCGTGGTCTTGCCGCAGCCGGACGGGCCGAGCAGGGAGAAGAACTCGCCCTCGCCGATCGTCACCGTCGCATCGTCCAGCGCCTTGAAGGCGCCGTAGCTGCGCGTGACGTTGCGGATCTCGATCATCGGCCGGCCGGACCGCTCAAGCCCAATACGATCAGGCCCCGCACGGTTAAGCATAGAGGCCCCCTTCGGATTGCGTGCGCCGCGCGGCGCGGCGGCGCAGGATTTCGGCGATCGAAAGCATGAGGAAGGAGCCGACCAGAAGCAGCGTGCCGAGCGCCAGCACGCCCGGCAGCTTGGCGGCGAAACGCAGTTGCCCCCAGATGTAGACCGGCAGCGTCGCCTCCGTGCCGGTCAGGAAAAAGGCGATGATGAACTCGTCCAGCGAGATGGTGAAGGACACCAGCAGGCTGGAGATGATGGCCGGCGTCACCATCGGCAGCGTCACCCGCCGGAAGGTGCCGAAGGCGCTCTCGCCGAGGTCGGCGGAGGCTTCCTCCAGGCTGCGGTCGAAGCCCTCGAAGCCGGAGGTCAGCACCGTCATCGAATAGGGGATGCAGACCAGGACGTGGCCGAGAACGACGGTGAACAGCGACAGCGACAGGCCGAGCTGCAGCATCACCAGCAGCATGGAGATGGCCACGATCACCTCCGGCAGCACCAGCGGCGCCATGATCAGGCCGTTGATCGGCCGTCGCCCCGGGAAGCGGTAGCGGGTGATGGCCCGCGCCGCCAATATGCCGAAGACGGTTGAAAGGACGGAGGCCGACACGCCGACGATCAGGCTGTTCCAGGCCGCGTCGAGCAGTTCCGGAGTGCGCGGCAGGCCCTCGTACCATTTCAGCGTATAGCCCGAGAGAGGGAGCTTCGGCGTCGCGGCCGTGTTGATGGAAAAGATCGGCAGGAACACCACCGGCAGATAGAGGAAGACGACATAGACCAGCGCATAGGCCGAAAGCCAGCTTCCGCCGGGCAGCAGCCGCTGCAGGCCGCGCCCGCTCATCGCGCCAGCCTCACGGCGGAGCGGATGATGAAGACGGCCGCCCCCGCCATCAGGCTGACCACGACCATGGTGGTCACCGACAGCGCAGCCCCCAGCGGCCAGTTTGCCGCCTTGCCGAATTGCGCCTGGATGGCATTGGCGATCATGACGCCGTCCTTGCCGCCGACCAGCTTGGGCGTGACGTAGTCGCCGACCGTCGGGATCATGACGATAAGCAGCGCCGAGATGACGCCCGGCGCCGAGAGCGGCAGCGTCACGCGCAGGAACGAGCGCAGCGGTCCATCGCCGAGATCGGTCGCGGCCTCGACCAGCGTGCGGTCCACCTTCTCCAGCGACACGAAGATGGGCAGGATGGCGAAAGCCGCCCAGGCATGGGTGAGCGTGATGATGACGGCGCTGGAATTGTAGAGCAGCGCCGTCGAAGGCTCGCTGGTGATGCCGAGGCCCATCAGCGCGGAATTCAGCACACCGTTGTAGCCGAGGATCACCTTCCACGACATCACCCTGAGCAGGTAGCTGGTCCAGAACGGGATGGTGATGAGAAACAGCCACAGCCCCTTGCGGCGGCCGCCATGGAAAGAGATGAAATAGGCGATCGGATAGGCCAGCACCACGGTGAACAGGCTGACCAGCAGCGAGATGGTGAGAGAACGCCACAGCAGGTCGCGGTAGATCGGCTCGGTCAGCGCGATGCGGTAGTTTTCCAGCGTGAAGGTGCGGTCGATGGTGAGATAGTGCTGGCTCCAGAAGGAGTGCGCGATCACCACCAGAATAGGCGTCACCAGCAGCACCAGCGCATAGAGAAGCGTCGGGCTGATCAGGGCCAGACCCTGGAAGGATTCCGATTGCAAAAGGGCCTTGCCGCTGCGGCGACGCCTGGCCGCCAACGAGGCCGACCCTTCCGCGGCGGCCGTCATCGCGCCGGTCCGCGCTGCCACGGCACGCCCCGGCCTGCGCTGCCTCGCAAGGCCCCGGGGGCGGCTCCAGTCGCTGGCCTGGAATCTCCCGCCATGCTGCCATCCCATTTCCGGGCCGGCGCCGTTCCCCCGGCGCGTACCCCTGTGCCGGAGCGCCCGGCCGCGGCGACCGCCTGCATCCGTCGGGACACGGCGGCAGCGAGCTTTTCGCCGGTCCTTCATCGCTTGCCGGCAACATTCATCATGCGCGCATCCGCGGATTGAAATCAAGCGCTATTTCTGAGATATTGATTGAACGGACATTCAAAATGAGGTGAGCTCGGCAGCCGTGCCGGAGCCAGTGCGGCAGATGGCGGCAAGGTGCCGCAAGGCCGGCACCTGCACCGGGCGGCGCCCGCGCTTTTTGGCATGAAACGAAAGGGACGAGGCGGATCCATGGCGGCGGCGAAGGAACTGAAGACGGCGGAAACGGCCGTGGCATCCGCCCGGGCCGGAGCCGACGCGGTGGCCGTGGCCGAGCGGCATCTGGTGCAGCCCTGGCCGCTCGCGGGAGAGGCGGGCGCCGAGGCGCGCATGCTGGTGGGCGAGGGCGACGGCATCTACATCACCGGCCCCGACGGCAAGCGTCTGATCGACGGGCCGGCCGGCATGTGGTGCGTCAATGTCGGCCACCGCCGCCGCGAGCTGGCGCAGGTGATGTACGACCAGGCGATGGAGCTGTCCTACAATACGCCGTGGTACACGATGAACGCGCCCTCGGCCGAGCTTGCCAAGCGCATCGCCGGCCACGCGCCCGGCGACCTTTCCCATGTCTTCTTCACCACCGGCGGTTCCTCGGCGGTAGAGACGGCGCTGCGCTTCATGCAGTTCTACAACAATGTGCGCGGCCGGCCCGACAAGAAGCTGATCCTGTCGCGCGGCGGCGCCTATCACGGTTCGACCTATCTGTCGGCCTCGCTGAACGGCCGCCCGCGCGACCGCGACTGGATGGACGGCGCCGACGGCCTCGTCGTCAAGCTTTCCTCGCCCGATCCCTTCCGCCGGCCTGCAGGAATGGGCGTGGAGGCGTTCGCCGATGCGCTGGTGGAGGAATTCCGCGCCACGGTCGAGAGGATCGGAGCCGACCGCATCGGCGCCTTCGTCGGCGAGCCGGTGCAGGCCTCCGGCGGCGTCATCGTGCCGCCGGACGGCTATCTGACGCGCATCCGCGAGATCTGCCGCGCCAACGACATCCTCTATGTTTCCGACGAAGTGGTCACCGCCTTCGGCCGGCTCGGCCATGTCTTCGCCTCGCGCGATGTGTTCGGGCTCGACCCGGACATGATCACCTTCGCCAAGGGCGTCACCTCCGGCTATTTCCCGCTCGGCGGCGTGGTCGTCTCCGGCCGGCTGCTGGAGGAGTTGCGCCGCTCCAACCACCCCGAGGCCATGTTCGCGCACGGGCTGACCTACACCAGCCATCCGGTCGGCTGCGCGGTGGCGCTGAAGAACCTCGACCTGCTGGAGGAAGGCGTGCTCGCCCATGCCCGCGCGGTGGCACCCTATTTCCAGGCGCGGCTGAAGACGCTGGAGGACCTGCCGCTGGTGGGGGAGGTGCGCGGGCTCGGCCTGATGGCCTGCGTGGATTGCGTGGCCGACCGCGACAGCAGGAACCCGCTGCAGCTCGACAAGGATGTGGGCAAGCGCATCGACGCCCATTGCCAGGAACTCGGCCTGCTGGTGCGGCCGCTCATCAACATGTGCGTGATGTCGCCGCCGCTCACCATCACGGCGGACCAGATCGACGACATGGTGGCGATCCTGCGCGAGGGCATCTCGCGCACCATGGACGACCTGCGCAGGGAAGGCGTCTGGCAAGGATGACGGCGCGCCGTCAG
>DAOKZN010000145.1:0-6295 GCA_035325625.1 Mesorhizobium sp.
GGACGCTGGTGCGCGAGGTGCTGGTGCCGGAGGCGCTGCCGGGCCTCGTCGCCGGCTTCACGGTGACCATCGTCACGCTGGTGGGGGCCTCGGCCATGGCGGGCGCCATCGGCGCCGGCGGCCTGGGCGACCTCGCCATCCGCTACGGCTATCAGCGCTTCGAGACCACGGTCATGGTGGCGGTGGTCGCCGTGCTCATCGTGCTGGTCTGCGCCATCCAGTGGGCGGGAGACCGGCTGGCGGCGCGCCTCGGCCACGGAACCCGCTGAGCTCTATCTTGTTGTTCTTACGCAATTCCGGACGGAAAACCGGTTCCCACTTTTCGGTCCGATGCTCTAGAACCCCACCCGGTCGCCGCCCTTGAGGGCGAGCATGGCGCGGGCCTCCTGCGGCGTCGCCGGCTCCAGCCCCATGCCGTCGAGGATGGCGCGGATGCGCCGCACCTGCTCGGCGTTGGAGGTCGCCAGCCGGCCGCCGTCATACAGGCTGTCCTCCAGCCCGACGCGTACGTTGCCGCCCATGGCCGCGGCGATAGAGACCAGCGGAATCTGCGCGCGGCCGGCGGCCAGCACCGAGAAGAGATAGTCCGCGCCGAACAGCTTGTCGGCGATCCGCCTCATATGCGCCAGATTGTCCGGGTCGGCGCCGATGCCGCCCAGTATGCCGAGCACGAACTGGATGAACAGCGGGCCGTGGACGAGGCCGCGGTCGCGGAAATGCGCCAGCGTGTAGAGATGGCCGACATCGTAGCATTCGAACTCGAAGCGCGTGCCGCAGCCCCGGCCGAGCTGCTCCAGTATGGTCTCCATGTCGGCGAATGTGTTCTTGAAGATCGTGTGGCGCGTCGCCTCCAGCAGTTCCGGCTCCCAGGCGTGCTGCCAGGCGCGGGGGCGGTCGAGCATCGGAAACAGCCCGAAATTCATCGAGCCCATGTTGAGCGAGCACATTTCCGGCTGCGCGGCGAGCGGCGCGGCCAGCCGCTGCTCCAGCGTCATCAGCGAGGAGCCGCCGGTGGTGATGTTGACGACGGCGTCCGTCGCCTGCCGGATGCGCGGCAGGAACTGCATGAACACGGCCGGATCGGCCGTCGGCCGGCCGTTTTCGGGGTCGCGCGCATGCAGGTGCAGGATCGAGGCGCCGGCCTCGGCGGCGGCGATCGCCTCGGCCGCGATCTGGTCCGGCGTCACCGGCAGGTGCGGCGACATGGTCGGCGTGTGGACCGAGCCCGTGATAGCGCAGGTGATGATGACTTTGCGGCTCGCCATGGCGCTTCCTCAGGCGTTGACCGGCAGGCCGAACTCGCGCGCGGCCACCGCGATGGCGTCGCCGAGGACCGAGACGATCTCGTCGATCTGCTCGCGCGTCACGATCAGCGGCGGCGCGACCATGACGCAGTCGCCCTGCACGCCGCCGCGCACGCGCCGGAAATAGACGATCAGGCCGCGCTCGTAGGCGAGGTCGAGCACGCGCTGGCCGATGTTGATCTCCGGCTTCAGCAATTCCATCGTGGCCGGATCGGCGACGAACTCGATGGCCGTCATCAGGCCCTTGCCGCGCACGTCGCCGATGAAGGGGAAGCGCCGCTGCAGCGACTTCAGCCCCTCGATCAGGTCCTCGCCGCGCGCGGCCGCGTTGGCGGCGAGCTGGAGCCGGTCGACCTCCTGCATGACGGCGAGGCCGGCCGCGCAGGCCAGCGGATTGCCGGCATAGGTATGGCCGTGGGCGAAGCCGCCGCTGTCGAGCACCGGCTTGACGATGCGCTGCGGCGCGCACATGGCGCCGAGCGGCATGTAGCCGGAGCCGATGCCCTTCGACAGCGACACCAGGTCGGGCCGGCAGTTCCAGTGGTCGCCGCCGAGGAAGCGGCCGGTGCGCGCCACGCCGCTCATCACCTCGTCGTGGATGAGCAGGATGCCGTAGCGGTCGCAGATCTCGCGGATGCGCGCATAGTAGCTGTCGGGCGCCACCAGCGCGTTGGTGGCGGCGCCGCCGATCGGCTCCATGATGAAGGCCACCACGCTCTCCGGCCCCTCGGCCAGCAGGCGCTCCTCCAGCATGTCGGCATATTTGATGCCGCGCTCCTCCAGGGAAAGGTTGTCGCGGTCGCGATAGGCGGTGGGCGCCGGCACGCTGGGCATGGGCCGCATCTGGGCCTCGAAGGGGCCGGTCAGCACGGCGTCGCCGGTCACCGCAAGCGCGCCCAGCGTGCCGCCGTGATAGGAGGGCATGCGGCCGATGACCTTCCAGCGGCCCGGCTGGCCGGTGGCGACGGCCCATTGCCGCGCCAGCTTGATGCAGGCCTCGACCGCCTCGGAGCCGCCCGAGACGAAGAAGATGCGGTCGAGGCCGCCGGGCATGCGGCCGGCTATGTCGCGGGCGAGGTCCTCGGCCGGCTCGTTCTCGAAATGCAGGCGGTAGGCGAAGGTGGTCTTCTCCATCTGCCGGCGCATGGCCTCCAGCACATGGGCGTTGCCGTAGCCGAGATTGACGGCCACCGGCCCGGATGAGCCGTCGATGAAGCGCCGGCCGTCCTTGGTCCACAGGTAGATTCCTTCGGCGCGATCGACGAGCGGCCGGCGCAGGCGGGTGACGTAGAACAGATGCGAGGGCAGGGGATCGGTCACGATGTCTTTCCGCGATGGCGGCCGAGGATAGCGGCCTAGAACGTTCGCCGCCAGCTTCGCCACCATTGCGTCCCGACGCAATAGACCATGATGCCGAAAAGCGTGAAGCGGTCTTCGGACGACATCATGGTCTATCTAATTGATTTTGCCGCATGTCTGCGACGCCAAGTGATTCCACTTGGCTGCAGCATGCTCTAGGCCAGCGGCTCGAAGCCCGGCCGGAGGCTCGGTCCAGCATCGAGGCCCGACTCAAGCTCAAGGCCCCGGTGTTCAGGAATGAGGTTGCCGGATGCGCGGCCTTTGCCTTAGTCCTGAAGCCGGGCAATCATGCTCCGGGTGCGGTCGCGGGAGTTGCTGGCGCTCATGTGGAATCTGCTCCAGGCCTATTGGCCACATATCCTCGCCGCCATCTCGGTGCTGGTCGCGGCCGTGGCCAGCGTGCATGCGGCCATGACGAAGGAGGAGGTGCGCTCGGCCATCGGCTGGGTCGGCGTCATCCTGCTCTCGCCGATCGTCGGCGCCCTGCTCTATGCCATCGCTGGCATAAACCGGATGCGGCGCGGCTCGATCGCGGCCGAGCGCTCCGCCGCCGGCCACGAGATGCTGGCCCATCCCAGCTTCGACGTCACCGACGAGGTGGTGGCCGGCCGCTTCGGCAGGCGGTTCTCTGCGCTCAAGAAGGTGGGCGACAGGATAACCCACCACACGCTGACGGCGGCCAACGCCATCGACGTGCTGAAGACCGGCGACGAGGCGTATGCGGCCATGATCGAGGCGATCGCCGGCGTGCGGCGCAGCGTCATCCTGGAAACCTACATCTTCGACCGCGACCCGATCGGCCTGCGCGTCGCCGACGCCCTGATCGCGGCCGCAAGGCGCGGGGTGGCCGTGCGCGTGCTGATCGACGCGGTCGGCGCGCGCTATTCGGTGCCCAGCATCTCCGGCTACCTGCGCGAGGGCGGCGTGCCGACCGACGTGTTCAACGGCAGCATCATCATGGGGCTGCGCCTGCCCTATGCCAATCTCAGGACCCACCGCAAGATCCTGGTGGCCGACGGCGCCGTGGCCTTCGTCGGCGGCATGAACATCCGCCAGGGCTTCACCGCCGAGTTCGCCGGCGAGGCCAGCGCCCGCGACACGCATTTCCGCGTCAGGGGGCCGGTGGTGGCCGACATCTTCGCCGTCGCCGCCGAGGACTGGCATTTCGCCGCGGGCGAGAGGCTGCACGGCCCGGCGTGGCGGATCGAGCCGCAGGAGGGCGAACCCGGCTCGCCCATCCTCATGCGCGCCGTGCCTTCCGGGCCGGACGCCTCCATCGAGACCAACCACAAGATGCTGATGGGCGCCTTCTCGGTCGCGCGCCACTCCATCCGCATCATGTCGCCCTATTTCCTGCCCGACCGCGAGCTGATCAGCGCCCTGACGACGGCGGCGCGCCGCGGCGTGGAGATCGACATCGTGGTGCCCTCGGCCAACAATCTCGTGCTGGTGGACCGGGCGATGACGGCCCAGTTCAACCAGGTGCTCAAGAACTATTGCCGCATCTGGCGCGCGGCCGGCGCCTTCGACCACTCCAAGCTGCTCTGCGTGGACGGCACCTGGGCCTTCGTCGGCTCCTCCAACCTCGATCCCCGGTCGCTGCGGCTGAACTTCGAGATCGACCTCGAAGTGCTCGACGCCGGCTTCGCAGGCGAGATCGACGCGCGCATCGGCGCCGTCATCGCCTCCGCCACGCAGGTGACGCTGGCCGGCCTGCGCGCCCGGCCCTTTCCCATGCGCCTGCTGGACCGCATCCTCTGGCTCGGGTCGCCGTATCTCTGAAGCATGTCTCCCGAAAGTGGGAACCGGTTTCGGGCTAAAGACATGCGTAGAATCAGGAGCCTGAAGCCTGCGGAGCGAATGTGAAGGATCGCGACGCGCTCCAGGACTTTCAGACTGTTTTTTTTCCTGCCCGGCGCGCATGGATTGTTTGGGAATTCGCCACTATCTAGGTACAACGAAGACGCAGCGCGAAGCAGGGAACCGAGGAGACCGGAAGCATCATGCGCAGACTTGGCGGCGGACTTCCGGCAAGCATGCTGGCGCGGCTTCGGAAGGGCAGGGGGCATGCGCAGCCGGCTGCGTTCGTTCCCCATCCGCATCCGCAGGGCGTGCTGGTCGCCTCCTACAACGTCCACAAATGCGTCGGCGTGGACGGCAGGTTCGACCCCGAGCGCACGGGCCGGGTCATCCGCGAGATCAACGCCGACGTCATCGCGCTGCAGGAGGCCGACAGGCGCTTCGGCGAGCGCGACGGCCTTCTGGATCTTGCCCGCCTGGAACGCGAGGCGGGCCTTGCGCTGGTGCCCGTCTCCGGCCGGGCCAAGGCGCATGGCTGGCACGGCAACGTCGTGCTGTTCCGGCGCGGCAGCGTGCGCGACGTGCACCAGATCAGGCTGCCGGGGCTGGAGCCGCGCGGCGCCATCGTCGCCGAGATCGAGCTGGAGGCGGGCGGCGCGATCCGCATCGTGGCCGCGCATTTCGGCCTGCTGCGCCGCTCGCGCACCCACCAGGCGCGCATCATCCACGAGATCATGAACGCCGGGGACGAAATTCCGACCCTGCTTCTGGGCGACCTCAACGAGTGGCGCCTCAACGACCGCTCGGCGCTGAGCGCGCTCGACACCGCCTTCGGCCCGCTGCCGGCGGCGGTTCCCAGCTTCCCGTCGCGGCTGCCGCTGCTGGCGCTCGACCGCATCATCGCCAACCGCAACGAGATCCTCTCGCCGGTGACGGCCCACGACACGCCGCTGGCGCGGATGGCCTCCGACCACCTGCCGATCAAGGCCTTCGTGAACCTCGCCCCGGCGCTGGAAGGCGAGCGACAGGCGGCCTGACGCGCGACGCCGCCGTTCCCGCCACCGCGCATAAGTAACCGCGTATAAGCAAAAGAGAGCCCGGCCCGGGATCAGGGCCCTTCGATCAGCGCCCTTCGCCGCCGCGACGCGCCTTCCTGTTGCGCGCCAGCATGTTGAGCCCTTCGACCAAGGCGGAAAAACCCATGGCCGCGTAGATGTAGCCCTTGGGCACATGGAAGCCCATGCCGTCGGCGATCAGGGTGGTGCCGATCATCAGCAGGAAGCCCAGCGCCAGCATGACGATGGAGGGGTTGCGCCCGATGAAGTCGGCCAGCGGCGTGGCCGCCAGCATCATCACCGACACCGCCACGATGACGGCGATGTACATGATGGCGATCTCGTCGGTCATGCCGACCGCCGTGATGATGGAATCGATGGAGAAGACCAGGTCGAGCAGCAGGATCTGGAAGATGGCGCCGCCCAGCGAGAGCTGCAGCGTCTTGCCGACCAGCGGATCGTCGTGATCGGCCGGGTCGACGGTGTGGTGGATCTCCTTCGTGGCCTTCCAGACGAGGAACAGGCCGCCGGCGATCAGGATCAGGTCGCGCCAGGAAAAACCGTGGTCGAACAGCGAGAACACCGGCTGGGTGAGTTGCACGATGAAGGAGATGGTGGCGAGCAGGATGAGCCGCATGATGAGCGCGGCGGAGATGCCCAGCCGCCGTGCCGGCTTGCGCTGCGCCTCCGGCAGCTTGTTGGTGAGGATGGAGATGAAGATCAGGTTGTCGATGCCCAGCACGATCTCCAGCACCACCAGGGTGAGCAGGGCGATCC
>DAOKZN010000146.1:0-1553 GCA_035325625.1 Mesorhizobium sp.
GATCTTCGCGCGCGACAGGCAGGGCTCCATGGCGAACATCTACGGCAGCACGCTGGCCACCGGCGGCACCGTGCGGGACGTGCAGGAATGGCCGGACCGCATCCGCAAGGTTTCGGCCGGCGAGGTCAAGGCCGCTGCCGCCCGCTATCTGGTGCCGGCGCGCTCGGTGACGGGCTACCTGCTGCCGCAGCCTCAGGCGGGGAATTGACGACATGCCGAGCCTGACCGTCATCCGCTCGCGCATGGTCAACCCGGCCGCGACGCTGGTCCTTTCGCTCCTGTTCCTCATTCTGCCGGCGATCGCCGCGCGGGCGGCGGTGAACATCCAGTCCGTCACCTCCGAGAAGGGGATCGAAGCCTGGCTGGTGGAAGACTATACGGTGCCGATCGTCACCATCCGCTTCGTCTTCGGCGGCGGCGCCACGCAGGACCCGCCCGGCAAGGAAGGGCTGGCCAACCTGATGACCGGCCTGTTCGACGAGGGCGCCGGCGATCTCGACAGCGATGCTTTCCAGGCCCGCCTCGACGAGGTCGGCGCCGAGATGAGCTTCGAGGAAACCCGCGACGGCATCTACGGCTCCATGCGCATGCTGGCCGACAGCAGGCAGGAGGCCTTCGATCTGCTGCGCCTGGCGATCGAGAAGCCGCGATTCGACCAGGGGCCGATCGACCGTATCCGCGGCCAGATCCTGTCCCAGATCCTGGACGGCGAGCGGGACCCCGGCGCGGTGGCCCAGAAGAAATGGCTGCGTGCGATCTATGGTAGCCACCCCTACGGGCGGACGGACGAAGGCACGCGGGAAAGCGTTGCCTCCGTGACGGCCGAGGATCTGCGCGCCGCGCACAAGGCGCTGTTCGCGCGCGACGGGCTGCATGTCGCCGTGGTCGGCGCCATCGACGCGCCGACGCTGAAGCGGGAGCTCGACCGGCTGTTCGGCGCCTTGCCGCAGAAGCAGGTTCTGAGGCCGGTTGAGGACGCGCAACTGAAGCTCGGGCAGCAGTTGCAGGTGGACTACGATCTGCCGCAGACCTCGCTGCAGATGGCCTTTCTGGGCGTCAGGCGCGATGCGCCGGATTTCTATGCCGCGGCGCTGATGAACCAGATTCTCGGCGGCGGCACCTTCACGTCCCGCCTGTTCGGCGAAGTGCGCGAAAAGCGGGGCCTGGCCTACGGCGTCAGCTCCACCCTGGTGAACTACGACCATGCCTCGGCCCTCGTCATCGCCACCGCGACCCGGTCCGACCGGGCGGCGGAGACGCTGTCCGTCATCCGCGACGTCGCAAGGGAGATGGCCGAAAACGGGCCGACCGAGCAGGAGCTCGCGGCGGCGAAGGACTATCTGGTCGGCGCCTATGCGATCAACAATCTGGATTCGTCCGGCTCCATCGCCGCGACGCTGGTGGAACTGCAACTCGACAGGCTGGGCATCGACTACATCCAGCGCCGCGCCGCATACATCCAGGCCGTCACGCTGGACGAGGTGAAGGCGGCGGCAAGGAAGCTATTGTCTGCCGAGCCCGCCGTCATGGCGGTCGGCCCGCCGCTTCGGGGC
>DAOKZN010000146.1:1563-6277 GCA_035325625.1 Mesorhizobium sp.
GTGCAGCCCAACGGCCAGGTAAAACCCGATACCGTCGGCCCGCCGCTGGCCGGCAGCGCCAATGCGCGCGGGACAGGCCAGGGCGGTACCGCGCCCGAGGCGGATCCGGACGCCGGGGGCGGCGGATGAGCCCCACCATCGGCATCGCCCTGGGCGGCGGCGGTGCGCGCGGTCTTGCCCATATCCACGTCATCGAGACCTTGGACGAACTGGGCATCCGGCCCACGGCGATCGCCGGCTCCTCGATCGGCGCCATCATGGGCGCAGGGATGGCCTCGGGCATGACCGGCCGGGAGATCCGCGACTACGCCTATTCCATTCTGGGCACGCGCACGCAGGTCGCCAGCCGCATGTGGAAGGCCCGGCCCGGCAGCCTGGCCGAAATGCTGCAGGGGGGCCTGCATGTCGGCCAGTTCAACATCGAGCGCGTCCTGAAGGCCTTTCTGCCGCCGACGGTGCCCGAGACCTTCGCCGGGCTGGGCATTCCCCTCAAGGTGACGGCGACCGACTATTTCGGCCACAAGCTCGCGGTCTTCGAGGAAGGCGACCTGCATTCGGCGCTCGCCGCCTCGGCCGCCCTCCCGGCCGTGTTCCGCCCCGTGGTGCGGGACGGGCGCACGCTGATCGACGGCGGCATCTACAATCCCGTGCCCTTCGACCTGATCGAGCACGATGCCGACATCGTCATCGCCGTGGATGTGGTGGGCGCGCCCTCCGAGGTCGAGCGCAGGCGGCCGACCTCGGTGGACCTGATGTTCGGCGCAACGCAGCTCATGATGCAGTCCATCATCGCCAACAAGCTCACCCAGAGCCGGCCCGACATCTTGATCCGGCCGCCGGTCTCCCGCTTCCGCGTACTCGATTTCCTCAAGATAGACACGGTGATGGCGGAGACCGCTTCCGTGAAGGATGAATTGAAGCGCGCCATCGAGGAGGCGCTCAAATCTCACTACCAGCCGCAGAAACATTGATGGGCTTCGGGAACTGCTCGCCATTGCACAAGGGCCTCGGGAACAATAGATGCAGCATCGTCAGATGACAGGATTGCAGGCATGAAGGATATGCTGGACCCCTCGGAGCTCACCGACCGCGTGGCGGCGCTCGTGGAGGCCGCCAAGAAAGCCGGTGCGGACGCCGCCGACGCCGTGGTGGTGCGCGGCCGTTCCACCAGCGCGTCGGTGCGGCTGGGCAAGGTCGAGAGCGTCGAGGCGGCGGAGAGCGAGGACATGTCGCTGCGCGTCTTCGTCGGCCAGCGCGTCGCCAGCGTCTCCGCCAATGCGGCATCGGCGGTGGACGAACTGGCCGAGCGCGCCGTGGCGATGGCGAAGGTCTCGCCGGAAGACCCCTATCAGGGGCTGGCCGATCCCGCCTTGTTGGCCCGTGACCGGCGCGATCTCGACCTGTTCGACGCGACCGAGGTCTCCGCCGACCGGCTGAAGGAGGACGCTCTGGCCATGGAGGCGGCGGCGCTCGCCGTCACCGGCGTCACCAATTCTTCGGGCAGCGGCGCCAGCGCCGGCATGGGCGGGCTCGTGCTCGCCACCTCGCACGGCTTCCTCGGCCACTATGTCGCCACCCGCTTCTCGCGTTCGGCCAGCGTGATCGCGGGCGAGGGCACCGCCATGGAGCGCGACTACGACTTTTCCTCGCGCCTGCACTTCGCCGATCTCGACGCGCCCGAGGTCATCGGCCGCAAGGCGGGAGAGCGGGCCGTGAAACGTCTCGGCGCGCGCAAGGCGGCGACCGGCGCCGTCGACGTCGTGTTCGACCCGCGCGTGGCGCGCGGCATCGCCGGGCATCTGGCCGGCGCCATCAACGGCGCGGCGGTGGCGCGCAAGACCAGCTTCCTGCGCGACATGATGGGCAGGCAGGTGGCTTCCGCCGCCATTACCGTCACCGACGAGCCGCTGCGGGTGCGCGGCCAATCCTCGCGACCGTTCGACGGCGAGGGCGTGGAGGGCGAAAGGCTGGTCATGGTGGACAAGGGCGTGCTGGGGTACTGGTTCCTGTCGACCTCCGCCGCCCGCGAACTGGGCCTGACCACCAACGGGCGCGGCGTGCGCGGCGGCTCGTCCGTCTCGCCTTCGTCCACAAACCTGGCCATCGAGCCGGGCGAGAAGACGCCGCAGGAACTGATCGGTGCGCTGAAAACCGGCTTCTACGTCACCGAGGTGTTCGGCCAGGGCGTCAACATGGTCACCGGCGAATACAGCCGCGGCGCCTCTGGCTTCTGGATCGAGAACGGCCAGATCGCCTATCCGGTATCCGAGGTCACCATCGCCTCCAATCTCAAGACGATGTTCCTGAACATGGTGCCGGCGAACGATCTCGACCGGAATTTCGGTACGGCGGCGCCGACGCTGCTGATCGAGGGGATGACCCTTGCCGGAAGCTGATACGACCATGCCGACAGGGTTCGCCGAAGACCTGGCCTTGCTGCAGGAGGCCGCGCGCGAGGCCGGCGCCATCGCGCTCGGCTATTTCGGCAAGGACCAGCAGGTCTGGCTCAAGGGCGGCACCTCGCCGGTCAGCGAGGCTGACTATGCCGCCGATTCGTTCCTGCGCAGGACGCTTCTGGCGGCGCGGCCGGACTATGGCTGGCTTTCGGAGGAAACCGCCGACGATCCCGCCCGCCTTGCCGCGCGCCGCACCTTCGTCGTCGACCCGATCGACGGCACGCGCGGTTTCCTGCAAGGGGGCGATGCATGGTGCGTCAGCGTCGCCGTGGTCGAGGCCGGGCGCACGCTCGCCGGCGTGCTGGAATGCCCGGTGAGGCGCGAGACCTATTCGGCCGTTCCCGGCGGCGGCGCGTTCCGCAACGGCGATCTGATCGGCGTGCGTCAGCCGGGCTCGATGCTCGACGTGGCCGGCCCCAAGGCGATGCTCGACCAGCTTCCGCCGCCGTGGCAGGGCCGGCTGCACCGCGCGCCCTACATCCCGTCGCTCGCCTTCCGGCTGGCGATGGTGGCCAGCGGCGATCTCGACGCCACCTTCGTCAAGCCCGACGCCCACGACTGGGACATAGCGGCGGCCGAGCTGATCCTGGCCGAGGCGGGCGGCCGCCTGCTCGACCGGCAGGGCCGCGTCCCGGCCTTCGCCGGCGAGATCATCCGCCACGGGGCCCTGGCCGCCGGCAGCGGCGAGCTGCTGGGCGTGATGGCCGCCGTCATCTCGGCGCCCGGCGGCTGACGGATTTCATCGGTTTCAAAACCGCATGCTTTGGTTTAGACCAAGCGCCAAATCATGGGACGTGAGGGACGCACATGGCCGATAGCGAAACGGACAAGCAGCTTTTGCATCTCGTGTTCGGCGGCGAGCTGAAGAAGCTGGGCACCACCGAATTCCGCGATCTCGAGGCGCTCGACATCGTCGGCATCTATCCCAACTACCAGTCGGCCTATGCCGCCTGGCAGGCCAAGGCGCAGGCCAGCGTGGACAATGCGCATATGCGCTATTTCGTCGTGCACCTGCACCGGCTGCTCGACCCGGAAGCAAAGGCCGACGCCTGACCATGGAGCCGCAGGTGGCGCAGCCGCGGGCCGAGGAGCCCGCGACCGGCGAGAGGCGGGGCGGCAGGCCGCTGCGGAGCTTCTGGAAGAAGATCCGCAAGCCGCTGGCGCAGTCGCGCTTCGCCAAGGCCGCCATCGTCAGCCTGTTCGTGCAGGCCATGCGCTTCATCCGCCTGACCAACCGCACGGTGCCCGGCTCTATCCGCTTCGAGGGCAGCGACTACGAGAAGCTCGAGCCCGGCATCATCGCGCTGTGGCATGGCCAGCACCTTCTGATGCCGGCCGCCTATCCGAGCCGGCGCGGTCTCGTCGCCATGGTCTCGCGCAGCGCCGATGCCGAGCTGAACGCGCAGGTGATCGAGCGCTTCGGCATCGAGACGGTGCGTGGATCGGGTGGGCGCGACGATGCCCGCCATCTCGACAAGGGCGGCGCCAAGGCCCTGATCGCCTTGAAAAAGTCGCTCACCGCCGGCAAGAACGTGTGCATGATCGCCGATATTCCGCACGGCACGCCGCGCGAGGCCGGCATGGGGATAGTGCTGCTGGCCAAGCTCTCGGGGCGGCCGATTTTTCCGGCCGCGCTGGCCACCAGCCGCCGCAAGGTGTTGGAGAAGAGCTGGGACAAGACCACCATCAACCTGCCTTTCGGCCGCCTGGCCATCGCCGCCGGCCGGCCGATCCATGTGGACGCCGCCGCCGACGAGGCCGAGATGGAGCGCAAGCGGCGCGAGGTGACCGACGAGCTGAACGCGGCCACCGCCAAAGCCTACAGCCTGGTGGACGGGGCGCGATGAGCGAGCGGTGGGCGCGCACCATGCTTTCGGCATACCGCTTCGCGGGCGCGGCCGCCTATCCGCTCATCGGCCCCTATGTCGCCTGGCGCGTTTCCAGGGGCAAGGAAGACCGCAGCCGCACCCGCGAACGCTACGGCGTTGCCGGCCGGCCCCGGCCGCAGGGACCGCTGATCTGGGTGCATGCGGCAAGCGTGGGCGAAACGATCGCCGTGGTGCCGCTGGTGGAGAGCATCCTGTCCTACGGGGTCAACATCGTGCTGACGACAGGCACGGTGACCTCGGCCAAGGTCGCGGAGGAGCGGCTTTCCGACCGGATCGTCCACCAATATGTGCCGCTCGACCTGAAGCCGGCGGTGAGCCGCTTCCTCGACCATTGGCAGCCGGACCTCGCCATCATCGCCGAATCCGAGA